>CAIKXW010000415.1 GCA_903831485.1 uncultured Alphaproteobacteria bacterium
AGGTCTGGAAGACCAAGAAGGGCGTGATCGGCGTCGGCATCTGCTGGGACCAGTGGTTTCCGGAGACAGCGCGCGCCATGGCGCTGATGGGCGCAGACGTGCTGCTGTATCCGACAGCCATTGGATCCGAGCCGCATGACTCATCTCTGGATACCGCTGCGCGGTGGCGCCGGGCGATGCTCGGCCATGCCGTCTCCAACGTGACGCCGGTGGCGGCGGCCAACCGGGTGGGGACGGAGAATGGGCAGGTGTTCTACGGCACGTCGTTCATCGCCGACCACACGGGGGAGATCATGGGCGACCTCGACCGGAAGGAGGAGGGCGTCGTGGTTGCCACAGTCGACATGGATGAAGTCGAACGCGCGCGTGCGGCGTGGGGATTCTTCCGCGACCGGCGGACGGATCTGTATGGCGCGCTTACCGGACCGCTGCCGGATGGCGGCTGAGGCATGACGCGCGCGCTGGTGTTCGATTCTGGCGTGGGCGGGCTCACCATCGCCGACGCGTTGCGCAGGGCGGCGCCCGACTGGATCGTGGACTACGCGGCCGACAGCGGGTTCTTTCCCTATGGGGTGAAGTCGGACGAGGAGCTGCGCGAGCGGCTTCCGCGACTCTGCGCGACGCTGGTCGACCACGCCAAACCGGACGTTCTGGTGATCGCGTGCAATACCGCCTCGACGCTGTCGCTCGGGGAAATCCGCGAGCGTGTGCCTGTGCCGGTGGTCGGCACAGTTCCAGCGATCAAGCCAGCGGCGGAGCAGACGCAGACGGGCGTGATCGGAATCCTCGCGACGCCGGGGACAGTGCGCCGCGCATATCTCGATGATCTCGAACGGCAGTTCGCGGCGGGCAGGACGGTGATCCGGCGCGGGTCGGCGGGGCTGGTCGATATCGCGGAGCGCGCGGTACGCGGGCAGGCGATCGAACAGGAGCAGGTGGCCTATGCGGTGAAGCCGATGTTCGATCCGCCGGATGGGCCACGCATCGACATCGTGGTGCTGGCTTGCACTCACTTTCCGCTGATCAGAGACGCGATTGCGGCAGCCTGTCCGCCCGGCGTTCGGCTGATCGATACGGGCGAGGCGGTGGCCCGTCAGGCGGTTCGGGTGGCGCCGCAGACGCCGCGATCTGGTGGAGGGGCCATCGCCTACGTGACCGGCGGAGCGGCCAACAAGGCCGCCATGACCCCTGCGTTCGCGCGGTTTGGCTTCGCGCACATTGAGGTGGTTGATGTCTGAATTCCGGACGGGCCCACAGTGGCGGCGAGTGCGATCGAGAAGCTCGGCTCGCGCCTGCTCAAGCGCCTGGTCGAGGGCCAGCTGCGCGGGATGATCCGCCGCCAGCTTGGGCCGTCCGGTGTGACATGCACGATCGAGATACCCCTCGGCGAGCGCGTGACGGCAACGGCGCAGCGCGACTGACCTAGAGAAAATCGATCTCGCGTGGATCGCCGCCTTCCCATGCGCGCTGAATTTCGGCTGCCAGGAAGAGACCGCCTAGGGCAAGCACAGACAGGCCGTCGCGTTGGGCGCGCTCGCGCGCCATGGTGGCTGCGGTTGCGGTATCGGGCGCCAACGTCACGTCCTGTGCGTGACGGCGGAAGATCGCCTCGAACAGGTTGGTGTCGGCGCCGGATTTGGTGGCGCGCGTCAGGATGAAGTGGTCGAAGTGGCTGGCGACGATCTCGGAAATCGCCACGACTTCCTTCGAGGACGAGACGCCGAAGACGACGAGCGTGCGGTCGCGCGGCGAGAAGTCGAGGAAGGTGCGTGTGACGGCGTCGAGCGCGCGGGGCGTGTGGCCGACATCAATCCAGAGATCGGGCGAGGTGGATACCTTTTCAAGTCGTCCCGGCCAGCGCGTGCGGCCGAGGGCGGCTAGCATGGCGAAGTGACGCTCCGCATTCTCCTCCGGCTTGAGGCCGAGCCAGACTTCGGCGGCGCGAAGGGCTGTGATGGCATTGTGGACCTGGTGCGCGCCGCTGAGCTTGAGACGAACGGATTGATCTGCTTCCGGGGGAACGGCAGTAAAACCATAGTTGAAGCGAGCGCCTTTGTGCGTGTTGGTGACGCCGGTGATGCGGCGGCTGGCGAGGGCGGGCAGGGTCGCCTTGCCGGCAAGACCGGCATAGGCGGCGATGCGGTGGGCGAGGGCTTCCGGGATCGAGGGCGACAGCACGACGCAGCCGCCGGGGGCGAGGGCGTCGACCTTGTCGTACGCGATGAGTTCTTCCGTCGCACCGAGAAGCTCGGTGTGTTCGAGTTCGATCGAGGTCAGCACCGAGACGCTTGCGCGAACGGTGCGGACGGGATCGTAGCGACCGCCTATGCCGGCCTCCCAGACGATGGCGTCGGGCTTCTGTTCCTGGAACCAGAGGATTGCGAGCAGGAAAAGGAATTCGAACGCGCCGATACGGTCGCCTTCCGGCAGGGACGCGTTGAAGCTGAGGACGGCGGCCGCGTGGCGGTCGAAGTCCTGCTGCGAGATCGGCGTGTCGCCGATCGTGAAGCGTTCGCGGACGTCGAACAGGTGGGGCGAGGTGAAGCAGCCGACTTTCAGTCCGGCGGCCTCGATGGCCGATGTCATGAAACGGGCGGTGGAGCCCTTGCCGTTGGTGCCGGTGACAGCGATCGAGCGGCGCGCAAGGCCGGCCCGGTCGATGCGGTGGTTCTGGTAGAATCGCTCGAGCCGGTGAAGCCCGATGCCGTCGCCGAACTTCGGAAGGCCAAACATCAGCTGCCCAGGCACGCGTTCAACATGGAAACCCAGATAGCACGGATCAGGTCGGTCCGCCCTGCAAGTTCCAGTGTGCGCAGGCCAGGATTGCCGTTCACTTCGATGACCACAGGATCGGAGAAATCGCGGGCGGTGGAAAGGTCAAACATGTCGACCGCGCCGACATCGAGGCCGAGCGCCAGAACCGCCGTTACTGCGAGGCGCGCGAGGGCGGGCGGCGGCTGGTCGCTGACCTGCTCGATGGCGCCCGCGGCGCTGAGATTGCGGCGGCCGGGCAGGACGAGGCGGGCGCCAGCGCGGAGGATTTCGGCCGGGTCGCGACCGCTGAGGACCGAGAGCGGAAGCGGCGAGACGCCTTCGCGGACGATAGCAGCGTTGAGTGTGGTCAGCAGTTCGAAGAGCGTCGAGCGCCCATCGCCGTGGAGAGATGGGCTCGCCTTGGTGGAATGGAAGATTGCCCGGCCGTCCTGGACGAGGATGCGGTGTTCGTCGCCGGCGACGACGGGCTCTATCAGGAAGGATTCGAACTCGACCGCGACGCGCCGGGCGTAGTCGTCGAGGCCTGCTGCATCGCCGACGACCTCGGCGAATGTGCCGCGCGAGCCGTGGTTGGGTTTCGCGAAGACTGGGTAACCTATGTTAGCGGCAAAGCGGTGCGCGTCGGGTAGTTCACGCCCCGGGGAACGAAGAGCGATGCGGCGGGAATGCGCAAAGAACAGTTCGCCCGGAATGACGGGCAGGCCAGCTGCTGCGATCACTGCTTTTGTGTGCTGCTTGTCGCGCGAGATGGTGTAGGCCGACGCGCTGTTCGTCGGATAGGCGCAGACATTGCCTCCGCCGCCGAGCAGGAACCTCTCTCCGTTGGAGATGCGGAAGAGATAGCCCTCGCCCCGGTCGAGATCCTCGAAGCGGGCGCCGATCGCCTCTGCGGCGTCGCGTGCATAGCGGGCGGAATCCGGGATCGGCATGAACCGGGATTTAGCAGGGTCGTCGCGCTGGCGATACGGTCAGGTGGGGCGCGACGGATGGCCACAATCGCGGTCGAGGGACGCGCCCCACAAATCCGCGCTTTCGAGCGCACAGGAGTCTCATGAACGGTGAAGAATCCTACCTGGTTTCGCTTCCTCCGATCGGAGACGGCTCGTCGACGTCGCGGCTGGCCGACGAGCTGGCGCTGGCGATTCATCTTGGCCGCCTCGCGCCTGGAGCGCCGCTGCGCGAGGTCGAGATCGCTGATGCGAACAGTGTGAGCCGCACGATCGTGCGCGCCGCTCTGCAGCGGCTGGAAGCGCAGGGGCTGGCGGAGATCACGCTCAACAAGGGCGCGCGCGTGCGGCAGCCGGACGCGGTGGCGGCTGAAGACATGATCGAGCTGCATGTGCAGCTGGCAGCGCTGGCCGCGCGAAATGCGGCGCGGCGGGCGAGTGCTGAGCAGGTCGAGACGATGGCCAAGTTTGTCGCGCTGATGGAACAGGTGGCCGCGGATGGCGGAGAGCCGGACGCGTTCCAGCATCTGAGGATCGGCTTTGCGCGTGCGCTGTTTGCGGCGGCGGGTCCGGTGCTGGCGGAGCGGCTGCAGACGGCGGCGCCGGCGACGCCCTACCATTCGCGGGCAATGGACGATTTGCGCACGCGCGAGGCACAAGCGGAGGTTGCGGTGCATGCGCGCCACGTGCTGAAGGCGATCGAGAGCCGTTCAGAGGATGCGGCCGCTGTGGCAGCCGAGATGATGCTTCGCCGGCATGCGGAGCGGACGATCGTCGGGAAGATGCGGCAGCCGGAGTAGGCGCGTCGAGGCGGGCTTGCCTGTGCGTTGGTGAGCACGCCCTCGTCCTTCGAGACGATCGCCATGAGGGAGTTCCGTCGTTGACGTAGCGTGCCTGCGATCCCGCAGGATGAGCGCTCCTCCAAGGCCGCGGCATTTCTGAGACCTCATCCTGAGGAGCGCCTGCAAGGCGCGTCTCCAAGGACGAGGGCGGGCGTCCCGGCGGTCCTGAGAGCGCTACCAGATCCGCACGCGCTGATTCGGCGCGAGGTACAGCCGGTCGCCGGGCTTGATGTCGAAGGCGGCGTACCAGGCGTCCATGTTGCGGACGACGCCGTTAACGCGGTAGCGGCTGGGCGCGTGGTTGTCGCTGTCGAGCATGGCGCGGGCGAGTTCCTCGCGGACCTTGTCGCGATAGGTGCGGGCGTAGGCGATGAAGAAGCGCTGGTCGCCGGTGAGACCACCGATCACGGGCGCTTCTGTTTCGCCGAGCGACATGCGGTAGGCGGCGTAGGCGATTTCGAGGCCGGCGAGATCGCCGATGTTTTCGCCGAGCGTGCCGAGGCCGTTCACGCAGGCGCCGAACCATGGGCAGTAGCCGTCATACTGCTCGATCAGTCGATAGGATTTGGCGCGGAAGCGTTCGTCGGTTTCTTCGGTCCACCAGTTGCGCGTGCGGCCGGCGGCGTCCGACTGGCGGCCTTCATCGTCGAAGCCGTGGCTCATCTCGTGGCCGATGACGGCGCCGATGCCGCCATAGTTTTCAGCGGCGTCCGCGTCGGGACTGAAATAGGGCGGCTGAAGGATACCGGCGGGCAGGACGAAGCTGTTGGCGAGCGGATTGTAGAAGGCATTGACGACATGCGCGGGCGCGATCCAGCGCTTGCGGTCGACGGGGCGGTGAAGATCAAGCTGCTGTTCGCGCCAGTAGAATTCGTAGCTGGCGTAAACGGCTTCGACGAGCTTGCCGGGTTCGACGGTGTAGCCGGAATAGTCGCGCCAGGTTTCGGGGTGGCCGATCATGCCCTGCAGTGCGGCGAGTTTTTCCAGTGCGGCGTTGCGCGTCTCGTTATCCATCCAGTCGAGGCCGCGGATGCGCGTCTCGAACGCCAGCCTGATGTTGCGAACGAGCCCGTCGATCCGCGTCTTGTGTTCCGGCGGAAAGTAGCGCGCCACGTAGAGCTGGGCTACGGCTTCGCCGAGCTGTTCCTCGACCACGGCGACGGCGAATTTCCAGCGTTCGGGTTCTTCGGTGACGCCGTAGAGCTGGCGCGAGAAGAAGTCGAATGTGGTCTCGCGGAAAGCTTTCGGGAGATAGGGCGAGAAGTCGCTGGCGAAGTGGTATTCCAGCCAGAGCCTCCAGTCGGCGACGGAAATCCTGCGGACAAGCTTTGCGAGGTCTGTCACCGCGGTCTGGTCGGTGATGACGAAGCTGTCGGCGCCAGCGAAGCCGGTGGAGTCGAGGAAGATGTCCCAGTCGAAGCCGGGCGCGAACGCCTTGAGTTCTGCGTAGGTCATGGGTCGCATCGCGTCGGCGATGCTGATCGAGCGGTCCTCGTAGGTGTGCGCCTCGGCGAGGCGGCGTTCGAGTGCGTAGATGCGCTTGGCGCCTTCCTCGGGATCGGGATTGCCGAGAAGCTTGAGGATGGTGGCGACGTGTTTGCGATAGGCGGCCTGGAGCGGAAGCGCTTCGATCCCGCCATCTATGTAGTAGCCGTGGTTCGGCATGCCGAGACCCGCCTGTGAAATCCACACGGCGTTCGAGCCCGGATCATCAGGCGAGGCGTCGACGCCGATACCGAAGGGCGCGTTGTAGCCGATGACGCCCATCAGGCGGACGATGTCCTCGTAGGTCTGGGCGGCGCGCATGCGGTCCAGGTGCGGGCGCAGGGGTGCGATGCCGCGCGCCTCGATGGCGGCCTCGTCCAGCGCTGCGGTGTAGATGTCGGCGATCTTCTGGTCGACTGTTCCCGGCGCCGGTTTCGACGCCGCGATCTCCTCGATCATGCGGCGGACATTCGCCTCGACGGCTTCGGTGAGCTCCTCGGTGGCGCCGGAGGAGGATTTGTCGGCGGGGAGTTTGTAGGTCGACAGCCAGTCGTGATTGACATGGCCGTAGAAATCGTCGCCGAAGGCTGGCCGCTCGGCGGAGGTTGTCTCTTCGCCGATCAGCTTCGGTGCGACGGCGATGCCGGGCGGCAGGGCGGGGGCCGTGGGGGCGGCGCAGGCGGCAAGGGCCAGCGACGCCGCGGCGGCCATTAGGCCAAGGCGTTGCAGCAGGCTTGCGCTCAAGGATTTCCCCGTCGGTGGCTGGGTTCAGAGTCTTGACGGTAAGGCGGCCAAGTCAAGCGCCGCGATGCAGCGCCAAATGAAAAGCCCGCGATCTTTCGACCGCGGGCTTTCCATGATCGCGTTCGGAGGAACGCTTCTACCAGATGCGCACGCGCTTTTCGGGCGGGATGTACATCTTGTCGGTGGGTTGGATGTTGAAGGCGGTGTACCACTCGTCAATGTTCGGGACGACGCCATTGACGCGGAATTCCGGCGGCGAGTGCGGGTCGGTCGCGAGCTGGTTGCGGGTGTTGTCCTCGCGGCTCATCGCACGCCAGACCTGCGCCCACGCCATGAAGAAGCGCTGGTCGCCGGTAAGCCCGTCGAGCACAGGAGCTTCCTTGCCGCCGAGCGACTGCTTGTAGGCGGTGTAGGCCATGATCAGGCCGCCGAGGTCGCCGATGTTCTCGCCCGTGGTGAGCGCGCCGGAGATGCAGGCGTCGGGCAGCGGGCAGTACTTGTCGTACTGCGCGTTGAGGGCGGCGGTCTTGGTCAGGAACTTGGCCTTGGTGTCAGCCGTCCACCAGTCGCGCTGCACGCCGTTGGCGTCGAAGGCCGAGCCCTGGTCGTCGAAGCCATGGCCGATCTCGTGACCGATCACGCCGCCGATGGCGCCGTAATTGACCGCAGGATCAGCTTTCGGGTCGAAGAAGGGCGGCTGCAGGATGCCGGCCGGGAAGGTGATCTGGTTCATCAGCGGGTTGTAGTACGCGTTCACCGTCTGCGCATTCATGCCCCACTCTTCGCGGTCGACCGGGCCGCCGAGACGGGCGACCTGACGGTTCCACTCGAATTGGCGGGCGGCAAAGATGTTCTCGAACAGCTTGGTTTTGCCGATCTGCATGGCGGAGTAGTCGCGCCACTTGTTGGGATAGCCGACGCGCGGTTCGAAGTTGGCCAGCTTCTTGAGGGCTTCAGCGCGCGTGGGGTCATCCATCCACTCGAGCTTTTCGATACGGCCCTTGAGCGCCGAGTTCAGGTTCGCGACCAGCTCGTCCATCTTCGCCTTGCTCTCCGGCGGGAAGAACTTCGCGGCATAGGCCTCGCCAAGGGCTTCGCCCATGTTGCCGTCGAGCAGGGTCACGCCGCGCTTCCAGCGGTCGCGCTTGGCGGGCACGCCACGCAGGGTCTTCGAGTAGAACTCGAATGAGGCGTCGTCGAATGCCTTGGGCAGGTAGGCTGCGTTGTCCGACGCCATGTGGAAGGTGAGGTATTTCTTCCAGGCGGCGATCGGCTGCGAATCGACCAGCTTGGCGCCAGCGGTGACCGAGGTGTCGCCATAAGCCACGACGTTGGTGACGGCCGGGATGCCGGCGTCCTTGGCGAACTGTTCGAGATCGAAGTTCGGGGCGAGCTTCTTGAAGTCAGCAACTGACATGCCCTTGAAGGCCTTGTCGGGGACGCGGAGAGCTTCCTGCGTCCAGTGGCCCTTGGCGACTTCGGTCTCGAACTTGATCACCGTTTCGGCGGAGGCGGCAGGCGTTGCATCGCCGATGAGTTCGAAGATCTTGGTGACGTAGGCTTTGTAGGCGGCGCGGTAGCCGTCGTACTTTTCGCTTTTCTCAAGATAGTAGTCGCGGTCCGGCATGCCGAGGCCGCCCTGAGCGGCCCAGACGGCATAGCGGGTCGGGTCGGCGACGTCGGCCTCGATGCCGACGCCGAAGGGCGAGGCGTAACCTACCTTGGCGATCACTTTAAGAAGGCTTGCCTTGTCGGTGATGCCGTTGATCTCGTCGAGATAGGGTTTCAGCGGCTCGGTTCCGCGCGATTCGATCGTCGCCTCGTCCATCCATGAAGCGTAGAAGTCCGCGGCCTTGGCGACGTTGGAGCCCGGGGCGGGCGGGTTTGCGGCGAAGCCGTCGATGATCGTCTTGACGTCATTCTCGGATTTCACGGCCAGCTCGTCGAAGGCGCCATAGCGGGCCTTGTCTTCGGGGAGCGTGAAGGTCGCGAGCCATTTGCCGTTGGCGTACCGGAAGAAGTCGTCGCCCGGCTTCACCGCCTCGTCGCGATTCGCCAGATCGACGCCCCACTCGCCGAGGACTGCATTGACCGGCTCCGCCGCCACCGGGGCGGGCGCGGACTCGTTGGAGCAAGCAGCAACAAGCACAGCCGCAGACGCGGCGAGGAGCAGGGACATTCGCATGAAGGACACCTCTGGAGAGAATACTGGCCGGCCTGACCGACGGTTGGCACGATTTCTCCCGCCGATTTGTCGCTGTCAACGGAATTTATCGTAAATCAATATGTCTCATTCCGGCTGTCCACGAAAATCACGACAAAACAGGCGGATCGCCCTAGGTATCGCCATATGATCGATGGACCGCCAACCTCCGCCCCGCAGGCTGCAGACAAGGATCGTACGCCCCGCTCGCGGCTTAGCGATTTCCGGACGATCGTCGGTGTGTGCGTCGGCGTGATCCTGATCCTGGCGTTGCTGGGCCAGGCAAACTGGCTTGGCGCGAGCCTTGGGGTGATGGCGCTCATCCTGTTTTCGACGGTCTGGTATTTCGGCACGGTCGATCCTGCGACCGAGGCGAAGGACGACGTCGATGCAGCGATGCTGGAGTCGCGCAGGAAGGCTGCCGAGGAGAAGGCGTTCCGCACATCGCTGATCGAGGCGCTGCCGGAGCCGGCGCTCTACATCGACGCGCAGGGCAGGGTGGAGGCGGCCAATCCGGCGGCGCGACAGACCTTCCGCTTTGTCGGCGCCGAGCCGCAGCTGACAGCCGTGGTGCGCAAGCCTGAGTTGCTGGATGCGGTGGCCAATGTGCGGCAGAGCAGGGAAGCGCAGCGCTTCGAGTTTGTGGAGCGTGACGAAACGGACCGGCACTTCGCTTGCGTGGCGGCGCCGTTGGGCGCGGGCATTCTTGTCAGCATGCACGACTTCACAGACATAAAGCGTGTCGAGCTGGCGCGTGTCGATTTTCTTGCCAATGCCAGCCATGAGCTGCGCACGCCGCTGACATCCCTGTCGGGATTCATCGAAACGCTGCGCGGTCCCGCGCGTGACGACGCGGAGGCGCGCGAGCGTTTCCTCGAGATCATGCAGGGTCAGGCTGACAGGATGAAGCGGTTGATCAGCGATCTCATGTCGCTGTCGCGCATCGAGCTGGTCGAGCATCGGTCGCCCGAGGGCGAGACCGACCTTGCCGACGTGGTGAAGGAAGTCGCGGCGGCGCTGGCGCCTGTGGCGGCGACGCGCGGCGTCACGGTGCGCGTGACGGGGGCGGACAAGCCGATCCCGGTCACGGGGGTTCGCGACGAGCTGGCGCAGGTGGTGCAGAACCTGATCGATAACGCCGTGAAGTATTCCGAAGCGCAGGGCGTGGTCGAGGTGGAGCTGACGTCTCAGTTGAGCGACGACCAGGCGGCGGCCCGTGCGGGCCGCTTGTGGGACAGCGCGGGGCACATGTCGATCGTGTCGGCTGTGGGACGGGGACCGTGCGTGGCGCTACGCGTTACGGATGCGGGGCCGGGGATCGAGCGGCAATACCTGCCGCGATTGTCCGAGCGGTTTTATCGCGTTGATCCGGGCCGGGGCTTGCGGCCGGGCACGGGGCTGGGGCTCGCGATCGTGAAGCATGTGGTGCAGCGGCATCGCGGGAGCTTCCTGGTGGAGAGCGAGCCGGGGCGTGGGTCTGCGTTCGGCGTGGTGCTGCCGATGCGGCGTGCGGGCAGCGCCTAGGGCTGAACTTCGAGCGTCAGTGACGTCGTGTAGCTGCGGATGGGCGTTGCGGCGCCGGCTGGGGCGTCGCCGGAGATGCGGGTCCAGATGAGGTAGACCCCCGGCTTGTCGAAAGTTGCCTTCACGGCGCCGTCGGCGGCGGAGGTCAGAAGCGTGCGATAGGCGGGCTCTTCGTAGGCGCCGCCTTCGCGCCAGATTTCGACCTGCTGGTTGGCGACGGGCTTGCCGTTGAGCAGGACGCGGAAGGCGAAGCCGGTGTCGAGATAGACGTCGTTGGGGTGGGTGACGGGTTTGAGTTCGAGCATCCCGATGCGGGCCTCGACTGGCGCCGTGGTTGGCGCGCCACGCGTGACATAGACGTCGGCGACAGTGGCGGTCTGGCTCTTGCGGGTCTGTGCGCCAGGCGGGATTTCGCGGCCGGGCGCGAAGGGCTGCCATGCCCCATCGACGAGGACTTGCTGTCCGATGCGGCCGAGGCGCTCGCCGGTGGAGAGGCGGTAGGTGCCTGATGATTTCGTGTCGGCTTCGAGGGCGGTGAGCTGGCTGAGTTCGACCTTCGTCTTGAAGACGCCCCTCGCGCCATCGGGGTCGATCACTGTCCAAGCTTCGGACTTCACACCGATCGCAGGATTCGAGAAGCTCTCGGTGAAAGAGGATTGCGCGGTTACGAGATCGTCAGTGGCGGTGGTGAACCAGTTGGGCCGAAGATAGGACGTGTCGGCGGTTGCCGGTGTTGTCGCGATCGCAGCGGATGCCAGCAGGACGAGGCTGGTTGCTGCGCGCCAGGCGAATGTCGAAAGGTTTCGCGTCATCGATGGCGCCTCTTGCCGAGCGGGTCGTATCCGGGATTCAATATGCAGTTGCAAGTCATTTGCAAGCGGAATAGCTCTCCCTAGGGGGCGTTGGAAAAGGCCACGAACGCATGATGTCGTCAGGATTGCTTCGAAGCGCGGCGCTGGCGGTTCTGCTTGCCGGCGGGCTGGCGATGCAGGGCTGCACCAGCACCGGCGGCGCGGCCTATACGCCAGGCGTGATGGGCGAGGTCGAGCGCGCGAAGTACGAGCAGGATCGCGAGGCGATCCTGGCGCAGCAGGGCGATTATCGCGTCCGCTTCGACTTCATCGAGACGGTGGGGTTCACGGCCGATTACAAGGTGCGCGAGCCGGATCGTTCGGGTGGCTATGAAGTGGTGCGCGTGATCGAGGATCGCGGCGACTTCATCAGCATCCAGCATATCCTCGTCATCGAGGCGGGCGACGAGAAGTTTCCGATCAAGCACTGGCGGCAGGACTGGCGCTACGAGCCTGCGAGCGTGCTGGTGTTCGTCGGCGGCAATGCCTGGGAGAACCGGGTGATCGCGCCTGCCGAGCGTGAAGGGAAGTGGTCGCAGCAGGTCTATCAGGTTGAAGACTCGCCGCGCTATGGCGCGCTCGGGACGTGGACGCATGAATACGGCGTGTCGGCGTGGACGCCGCCGGCCGAGCTGCGGCCGCTGCCGCGGCGCGAGTCGACGACGCGGAAGGATTACTATGCTGTGCTGGCGGTGAACCGGCATGCGCTGACCAGCGATGGCTGGGTGCATGAGCAGGACAATTCCAAGCTCGGCATGGTGGGCGGCAAGCCGCAGATCATCGCGCGCGAGCAGGGCGTGAACACGTATCGGCCCAACACGCAGTTCGACGCCTCGGTGGCGACGGATTACTGGGCCGCGACCAAGGGTTTCTGGGCCGAGGTCCGCAAGGAATGGGACAAGCTTGAAATTGCGGGCACGAGCTTTGGCCTGACGGTGCAGGGCGAGCCTGAGCCCGTGTACGAGCCGCTGCTCGAGCTGGCGGACAAGATCGATGCGGGCGAGACGACGACGGCTGAAGCTGTCGTGAAGGCGCGCCAGGTGATCGCGAAGTTCACGACGCGCGATATCGGCACGCTGGAGCAGCGGCTGGCGAAGGCCGGGGTGGACGGCGCGGTGAAGACGGCGGCGGCAGTCGACCGGGGGCAATAGTCCCTTCTGGGCTTGTGTGATTTCTGGCGGAATTATTCCGCATCCGGAACGTTGGTGCGCGTTGTTCTGCCTGTTTATCAACAGTTGGGCAGACTGCCGCAGGGACATGCGGCGGTGGTTCGCAGGACTGTCACAATGGGCCCGTACAGGACTCGGGAACAAGCGGGCGTCGGGCAGTTCATGGCCATCCAGTTCGTCTCCACGAAGGCCGGCAAGGCAGCGGGGACTGAATTGATTCGTGAAATCAGGCCGGTCGTCATGTGGAGAGGGCGATGAGCCGGATGGAGCCCATCGTCCCACAGCTTCGCGTCGATCCTCGGCAGAGTGCGGCCAAGGCAGCGGTCCCGCCGACCAAGGTTGCCGCGCGCGCGGTGTCGGTCTTCTACGGCGACAAGCAGGCGCTGTTCGATGTGTCCCTTGATATGCCCGAGAAGTCGGTGACGGCCCTGATCGGGCCGTCGGGCTGCGGGAAATCGACTTTCCTGCGTTCGATCAACCGGATGAACGACACCATTCCGAACTGCCGCGTGACGGGCGAGATCCTGATCGACGGGCAGGACGTGAACACGCGTGACGTGGACCCTGTCTTGCTGCGGGCGCAGGTGGGCATGGTGTTCCAGAAGGCGAACCCGTTTCCCAAGTCGATCTTCGAGAATGTCGCCTATGGCGTGCGCCTGCATGGCCTCGCCGCGTCGCGGACCGAGATGCAGCAGATCGTCGAGAAATCGCTACAGAAGGCCGGGCTGTGGGACGAGGTGAAGGATCGCCTCAACGCGCCGGGCATGAGCCTGTCGGGCGGTCAGCAGCAGCGCCTCGTCATCGCCCGCGCGATCGCGGTGAGCCCGGAAATCATCCTGATGGACGAGCCATGTTCGGCGCTTGACCCCATCGCCACGGCGAAGGTGGAAGAGCTGATCGACGAGCTGAAGTCAAACTACTGTATCGTCATCGTGACGCACTCGATGGCCCAGGCGGCGCGTGTCTCGCAGCTGACGGCGTTCTTCCATCTCGGGAAGCTGGTGGAAACCGGGCCGACCGAGACGATCTTCACCAATCCTCGGGAATCGCGGACGCAAGACTATATCACCGGCCGTTTCGGATAGGCTCGCCCTTTATGTATAGGACGGCGGTGAAAGGACCACGCACATGACCGAACATACAGTCAGGTCGTTCTCGCAGGATCTGGAGGAACTCTCCGGGGATCTCGCCCGCATGGGCGGCCTTGCCGAGGACATGCTGTCGGACGCCATCCAGGCGATCGCCTCGCGCGACCTCGTGCTGGCGGAGACTGTGGTCTCGCGCGATCCGCAGATCGACAACCTGCAGGTCGAGGTCGAGAAAAAGATCCTCCGGCTGCTTGCCTTGCGCCAACCGCTTGCGCGCGACCTCCGCCAGGTGATCTCGGCGCTGAAGATCGCGACCGAGCTGGAGCGCATCGGCGATCTCGGCAAGAGCATCGCCAAGCGCGTGAAGCTGGTCGACAATGTCGGCGCCGATAGCGCGCTGAAAGGCGTGGCGCGCATGGGCCGGCTGGTGACGGCGCAGCTGAAGCGCGTACTGGACGCCTATACGGCGCTGGAGACGGACGCGGCCAACAAGGTGTGGGCGCGCGACGAGGAAGTCGACGAGCACTACCAGTCGCTGTTCCGCGAAGTCGTCACCTACATGATCGAGGACCCGCGGACCATTTCGGCCTGCGCGCATCTTCTGTTTGTCGCAAAGAATCTGGAACGGATCGGCGACCATTGCACCAACATCGCCGAGGAGATCCATTTCCTGGTTACCGGCGAACAGCTTCCTACTGAAAGGCCGAAGGTCGATGCACTCAACAGTAACTGAGATCGAACGTCCGATGATGCGCCCGGCCGCCGCCACGCGCCCTTACGCGCTGATCGTCGAAGACGAGTCGGCGCTGGTCGAACTGATCCGCTACAACCTGATCAAGGAAGGCTATGAGGTCGCGATCGCGATGGATGGCGAGGACGCGCTGCTGCAGATCGCCGAGCGCCAGCCAGACATCGTACTGTTGGACTGGATGCTCCCGAAACTCGCAGGCATTGAAGTCGCGCGGCGGTTGCGGTCGCAGCAGACCACGCGCAACCTGCCGATCATCATGCTGACGGCCCGCACTGAGGAGAGTGACCGCATCCGCGGGCTCGATATCGGCGCCGACGACTACATGACCAAGCCCTTCTCGATGTCGGAGCTGACCGCGCGCATCCGCGCCGTGATGCGGCGCATCCGTCCGGCGCTGGCCGATGATATCGTGGTGGTGGGCGACATCTCGATGGACCGAGCTGCGCACAAGGTGACGCGTGCAGGCGCGGAGGTTCATCTCGGGCCGACGGAGTTCCGTCTGCTCGATTATTTCATCCAGCACCCCGGCCGCGTGTTCAGCCGCGAGCAGCTGCTGGATGCGGTGTGGGGTTCGGACGTCTATGTCGAGACGCGGACGGTGGATGTCCACATCGGTCGCCTGCGCAAGGCGCTGAGCAAGGGCGGCGGCGATGATCCGATCCGCACCGTGCGTTCGGCGGGCTACGCGCTGAACGTCTAGTCGAAGTCGAGTGCGAACATCGCGATTGAGTCGTGCATGAAGCGCTGCGCGGCGTAGAAGCCTTTCGCGCCGTCATTGTCGATTTCGGTCGCGACCCACGCGTAGGTGCAACCCTGCGTCTTTCCCCAGGCGATGAGCGCGTCCATTAGGCGTGCGGCGATACCGCGCCTCTGGTGGCTGGGTGCGGTGCCCAGATTGTCGATGTATAGATCCGGCGCGCGGTCCGGCTGCAGGTGGACGTTGCCGCGGATATGGCTCACGACCGCGCCGTTCTCGACGGCGACGAACAGGCCGTGGCGCGGATCAGCCACGTAGGCGGCGAGGTACCGCTGGTCGATGGCGTGGTCGAACACGTCCGGATTGATATTGTCGAGCAGCGCGGTGTTCGCTGCCGTGATGTGGTGGATCGAAGCTGGCATCTTGCGTTCCTGTCAGACCCGGGCCCGTCCGCTCGTCTATGAGGGCGACAGGTGGGGGTCTGGCAAGAGCGATCAGAGATGACAACTGCGCCCATTGGCGCTTAAAGCCTCGGCAGACCTGCCGGAGCCTGTCCCATGATTCCTCGTTACGCCCGCCCCGAAATGGTTGCGATCTGGGAGCCGGAGCAGCGCTATGCGATCTGGCTCGAGATCGAGACATTGGCCGCCGAGGCGATGGCCGAGCTGGGGATGATCCCGACCGGGGTTCCCGAGGCGGTGCGGGCGCGGGGCGGTTTCAACGTACCGCGCATCGACGAGATCGAGCGCGAGGTGAAGCACGACGTGATCGCGTTCCTTACGTCGGTGGCGGAGCATGTGGGCGACGAGGCGCGGTTCCTCCATCTTGGGATGACGTCCTCGGACGTGCTGGACACCTGCCTTGCGGTGCAGCTGCAGCGGGCGAGCGATATCCTGCTAAAGGACATGGACCGGGTGCTGGCGGCGCTGAAGAAGCGGGCGATCGAGCACAAGCGCACGCCGACGATCGGACGCAGCCACGGCATCCACGCCGAGCCGACGACGTTTGGCCTGAAGCTGGCTGGATTCCACGCCGAGTTTGCGCGCGGGAAGAAGCGGCTCGAGGCGGCGCGCGAGGAGATTTCGACCTGCGCGATTTCCGGCGCCGTGGGGACGTTTGCCAACATCGATCCGCGCATCGAGGAGATGGTGGCGGCAAAGCTGGGACTGGCCGTGGAGCCGGTGTCGACACAAGTGATCCCGCGCGACCGGCATGCCGCGTTCTTCGCGGCGCTCGGTGTTATCGCATCGAGCGTCGAGCGGCTGGCGACAGAGATCCGGCATCTGCAGCGCACGGAAGTGCTGGAGGCGGAGGAGTTCTTCTCGGAAGGGCAGAAGGGTTCGTCGGCGATGCCGCACAAGCGCAATCCTGTGCTGACGGAAAATCTCACGGGGCTGGCGCGACTGGTGCGGTCTGCTGTCGTGCCGGCGATGGAGAATGTCGCGCTGTGGCACGAGCGGGATATTTCGCATTCGTCCGTCGAACGCGGCATCGGGCCGGATGCGACCATCCATCTGGATTTTGCGCTGAACCGGCTGGCGGGCGTGATCGAGAACCTGCTGGTCTATCCCGACAACATGCTGGCGAACCTCAACCGGCTTGGCGGGCTGCACAATTCGCAGCGCGTTCTCCTGGCGCTGGTCGAGGCGGGGGCGAGCCGCGAGGACGCCTACCGCATGGTCCAGCGCAACGCGATGAAGGTGTGGCGCGATGCGAACCGCAAGGATGGCGATTTCCTCGCCAACCTTGAAGGCGATCCGGATGTGGCGAAGCTGTTGAGCAAGGCAGAGCTCGGCGCAATGTTCGACCTTGAGTATCACTTCAAGGGCGTGGACGTGATCTTCGCGCGGGTGTTCGGTGATAGCTGAAAACAAAAGGGCCGGAGCTCCTCCCGAGCTCCGGCCCAAGGCCATGATGGCGGAGCAGGAAGGCGCGAGGATTGCGCCGCTGCTCCAACCGGATCGATAGCGCCCGAGGGGGGACAATGGCGCACGCCGCCGGGGGAGGCGGGAATCCGGTCGGGCCAGACTGTCGGGGGCCAGTCTTGAGCGACCAGCCTGGCGCCGGGGCTTTGCAATTTCCTGATCCGCGCTGCGCGACTTTTGGGCCGGCTGTTGACCAACAAAATTGTGGAGCGTTTCGCGACGGGACTCCCGCGCGCAAAAACCCCGCCGCGCCGTGGTTTCGGGCGCGGCGGGGCGGATGGCTTGGTAAACTGACGGCCCGGGCCGACCGCTATTTTTTCTCGGATTTGACCTGTTCGATGGCGGTTTCCATCAGCTCGGTCATCTGGCGCTGGAGCTGGTGGTCGGTGATCGCGACGCCGCCGGCGTCCAGATCGCCCTTCACCTTCCGGAACACGTCTTCATCGCCGGGGGCCTCGAAGTCGGATTTCACGACTTCGGTGGCGTAGGCCGCCGCTGCTTCGCCGGATTTGCCAAGCTTTTCAGCGGCCCACAGGCCCAGCAGCTTGTTTCGGCGGGCATTTGCCTTGAACCGCAGTTCCTGATCGAGGGCGTACTTTCCCTCTTCCGCCCCTGCACGTTTGTCGAAACTGCTCAAAACCGTCTCCCTGTGATCGCTTGCGTCCGCTCTCTCACATGCCGATATAGCCCCTGGGAAGGGCCAAAAACACCCCCGCGACGATGCCAGACGCGACGTCCATCGCGGGATGGGCTAGGAAACCTTTTCCTGTACGAGTCGCGAGGGCTGGCACGCCTTCCGGTCCTGGAGATGCGACATGGCCAAGCGCCGCAAGATCTACGAAGGCAAGGCGAAGATCCTCTATGAGGGGCCTGAGCCCGGCACGCTGATCCAGTATTTCAAGGACGATGCGACTGCGTTCAACAACGAGAAGCGCGCCGTGCTGGACGGCAAGGGCGTACTCAACAATCGCATCAGCGAATTCGTGATGACGCAGCTGAACGGCATCGGCATCCCGACGCATTTCCTGAAGCGCATCAACATGCGCGAGCAGCTGATCCGCGAGGTCGAGATCATCCCGCTGGAAGTGATCTGCCGGAATGTGGCGGCGGGCTCTCTGTCCAAGAAGCTCGGCATCGAGGAAGGCACGCCGCTGCCGCGGTCGATCATCGAGTTCTGCTACAAGAAGGACGAACTCGGCGACCCACTGGTCACCGAGGAGCACATCACGGCGTTCAACTGGGCGACGCACCAGGAGCTCGACGACATCATCGCGATGACGCTGCGCATCAACGATTTCCTGACCGGGCTGTTCGCCGGCGCGCGGATCAAGCTGGTGGATTTCAAGGTGGAATACGGACGGCTGTACGAGGGCGAGATGGTGCGCACTGTGCTGGCCGACGAGATCAGCCCGGATTCGTGCCGCCTGTGGGACATGGACACCGGCGAGAAGATGGACAAGGACCGCTTCCGCCGCGACCTGGGCGGCGTCACCGAGGCCTATGCCGAGGTTGCGCGGCGGCTTGGAATCATCAAGGAAGCGGGCGGGGCGGAAATCCTGTCGTTTAACGGAAAGTAGCCAATCGATGCGCGCGAAGGTTCATGTCTCGCTGAAGGCCGGCGTGCTCGATCCGCAGGGCAAGGCGGTGGGCGATGCGCTCGGCCGGCTCGGCTTTGGCGAGGTTGAGGCCGTGCGCTGCGGCAAGACGATCGAGCTTGAGCTTGCCGACGGCCTGTCGAAGGCTGACGCGGAAAAGCGCGTCAAGGAAATGTGCGAGAAGCTGCTCGCGAACACGGTCGTCGAGCGGTATTCGATCGAGATCGCGTAGGACGCGTCTACTTCGCGTCCTCAGCCGTCTTGGCGACGACGTCGCCAACGGCGCCGACGTCTTTGCCGAGGCCAGCGATGGTGTTGCAGGCAGACGCCAGCAGCGGCGCGGCCAGGATCACGGCGATGAACAGTTTACGCATGAGGTTTACCCCTGACTGAAGTCCCGTGCCGGAAAGATGGCCTCTTGCGGCGCTTTCCGCAAGTTGGGGCCGGGTGCGCTAGGTGGGATCCGGACAGCCGTCGAGCACAAGGCCGTTGGCGTCCGGCCGGCAGGATGAAGGCGGGGCGACTGTCGAGCCAGGCGCTGGCGTTGCGGCGTTCTGGACGCCTGTGGCCGTGCCCGTCATGACGCCGCCGATTGTCTGAAGGTCGCGGCCTATCCCCTCGACCGTATTGCAGCCGGCCAGCGCCAGGAGGGCGCCGGCTGCCAGAAGCTTGTTCATCGCGTCCTCCATCATCGAATTGACCGTGCCTGAGGCTGGACCCGGAATCTGTCCAAAATCGGGTGAGCATTTCCCGAGGAATTCATGACGCCAGCACACTGGACGCCGATCGTCCTGTTGATCGGGTCCAACCTGTTCATGACGGTGGCGTGGTATGGGCATCTGAAATTCAAGGAGTCGCCGCTGCTGCTGGTGATCCTTGCGAGCTGGGCGATCGCGTTCGTCTAATACTGTCTCGCGGTTCCGGCTAACCGGATCGGCCACGCTTTCTATTCCGCGGCCGAGCTGAAGACGATGCAGGAGGTGATCACGCTGGTCATTTTCGCGGGCTTTTCCGTATGGGTGCTGGGCGAACCGCTGACGTGGAAACATGCGATCGGGTTCACGTTGATCGCGGTGGGGGCGGGGGTGATTTTCTACAAATAGCCGAGGCGCGAACCGCCCTCGCGACTCGTGGCGAAAGCTGCTAGACGCCCGCGAAACGGGTGCTTCCCAAGGACAGGTCATGAAATCCGCTGTCATCGTTTTCCCCGGCTCCAACTGCGATCGCGACGCGCAGACGGCCTTGCGCCAGGTGACGGGGCAGGAGCCGGCGATGGTCTGGCACAAGGATGGCGCGCTGCCGGACGGTCTGGACCTGATCGTACTGCCGGGCGGGTTTTCGTATGGCGACTATCTCCGCTCCGGCGCGATGGCGGCGGCGTCTCCGATCGGGGATGCAATCCGTGGCCATGCCCAGCGCGGCGGGTATGTGCTGGCGATCTGCAACGGCTTCCAGGTGGCGACCGAAATGGGGCTGCTGCCCGGCGCTCTACTGCGCAATGCGTCGCTGAACTTCGTCTGCCGTCCCCAGCCGCTGGCGATCGCGAGCAACTCTTCGGCGTTCACGGCGGGCTACAAGGATCAGCGCGAAGTCTCGTTCCCGGTCGCGCACCATGACGGCAACTTCTTCGCGGACAATGCAACGCTCGACCGGCTTGAAGGCGAGGGCCGCGTGGCGTTCCGCTATGTCGGCAATCCCAACGGGTCGGCGCGGGACATCGCCGGTATCCTGTCCGAAAATGGCCGCGTGCTCGGCATGATGCCCCACCCGGAGCGGGCGATGGCGGGGCAGGAGGGCGGAAATGACGGGTTCAAGCTGTTCGAAAGCCTTATGGCTGCGGCGTAGGGCTCGCGCTCAACCCTCGCGGGTACGCCATTGAAGTCTGGTCCGTTGATCTTCGAGACGCAGTACAATGGCCTATGGTTGTCGATAGACCTGATCGCGGAGCGCATCCGCTCGCTCGGCGAATATGCGCCGGTGGGCGAGCAGATCGGCGCCAAGTCCCAACTGCGGGCCGACAAGGGCGTTCCGGACGCCGAGACGATGATCACGAATCTTGTAACTGGAAACGAGCTTCTCGCGCGCTCGGCGCGGACGGCGCTGAAGGCGGCCGAAGAGGCTGGAGATCAGGCGTCGGCAGATCTGATGACGCAACGCGTTGCAGTGGCCGAGAAGACGGCGTGGATGCTGCGCGCGATGGCGAAGTAGCTAGTCGACCGGCTTGAACTGCCAGGTCTGGGTTGTCTTTGCGCCATCGGCGCCGACGCGATCGACCTGTGCGTTGACGCCGGCTGCGCCATCGTCGGCATAGCTGATCGTCAGTTTTCCATCGGCGGACTGGAAAGTGATCTTGTTCGGTGTGATGGCCTTCAGAGGGGTGAAGTTCCACTTCATCCCGCCGCGCGTGTTGGCGACATCGAGGCCGTAGACGCCGTCGGCATTGGGGCCGATGCGGTGGTATTCGGTAAATGCGCCATCGACGCCGATCGCAGAGAGCGCTGTGCCGGTGACAACGCCATTCACCGGACCCAGAAACGCCTCTAGCACTTTCGATCCGTCTGCGTTGGTGTGGACTCGCACGCCCTGCATCCAACTCAACGAAGCGACCTGTTCGGCGCTGGCGACAGCCGGGGCGCCGGGCGTCTGGGCGATGGCGGGCGATGCGAACAAGAGGCCAGCGACCGTGACAAGGAATAGCGCTCGCATGCGGTCCCTCACAGCGTGTGAGGTCGAGAGGATAGCGAAAAAAGGGCCGACACGCCAGCGGACTAGCGCAGGCCGAGCAGCGGGCCGGGGTCGGGGCAGATCGAGAGCCAATGGTCCTGCTCGCTGCGACGGCAGACGCCGGGATAGTCGCCCTTGGCGCTGCCGATATCGAGGACGATCTGAAAGTGGAGATGAGGCGACCAGGCGCCATTCTCGCGCTTCGTGCCCAACACAGCGATCTTCTCGCCAGCCATGAAGGCGGTGCCGGGCTTGAGGCCCTTGAGGCTGTCGCGTGCGAGGTGGCCGTAGAGCGTGTGGAACTTCAGGCCCGCGACCGGTGCGTGTTCTAGGATGATGGTGGGGCCGTAGTCGCCTTCCGCATCGTTGATGCGTGAGGAATGCACGCGGCCGCTGAGCGGTGTGAAGACGTCTGCGCCTGCCGGAGCGAAAACGTCCAGGCCGAGATGGACTGTGCGGGGCTCTTCGCCATAGGGCGCAAAGAGGGTCTGGGTGTAGACGCTGCGATCCTCGCCATATCCGCCGGCGCGCAGAGGTTCGCCGTGCCTAACATCAGGCGCGTCGAGCTTGCCTGGCATGGCCTTGAAGAGGCCTTCGATCAGCTCGATACCGGCGGGGCGGAATGTGGCGATCCAGCTATCATAGGCTGCGCGGTTCGACATGGATCAGTACGCCGCCGGGGCTGGTGCGTCCTTTGGGAGCCCTTCGATATACTTCTCGGCTTCCAGCGCGGCCATGCAGCCGAGGCCC
This sequence comes from uncultured Alphaproteobacteria bacterium, assembly GCA_903831485.1. The sequence continues at coordinate 22,071 of CAIKXW010000415.1, forward strand.
GCTGCCGTGACAGCCTGGCGGAAGATGTCGTCTGCGACGTCGCCCGCGGCGAAGACGCCGGGGATGGATGTGGCGGTGGAACTCGGGGCGGTCTTCAGATAGCCGCCCTGTTTCATCTCAAGCTGGCCGGTAAAGAGGCTGGTCTGCGGCGCGTGGCCGATGGCGATGAAGATGCCGTGCACGGGCTGTTCGGCGACTTCACCGGTCTTGAGATTGCGCAGCTTCGCCTTGGTGACGCTGAGCGGGCCTTCCTGCCCGATCACGTCGGCCAGCTCCGTGTCCCACAACACGTTGACCTTCGGGTTCTTGAACAGGCGGTCCTGCAGGATCTTCTCTGCGCGGAAGTGGTCACGGCGGTGGACCACTGTTACCTTCGAGGCGAAGTGCGTGAGGTGCAGCGCTTCTTCCACGGCCGTGTTGCCGCCGCCGACGACGATGACTTCCTTGCCGCGATAGAAGAAGGCGTCGCAGGTGGCGCACGCGGATACGCCAAAGCCTTTGAACTTGTTCTCGCTCTCGAGGCCGAGCCACTTCGCCTGCGCTCCTGTGCAGATCACCAGCACGTCACAGGTGTAGATTGCTCCGCTGTCGCCGGTGAGGGTGAAGGGGCGCTTCTGCAGGTCTGCCTTGATGATGTGGTCTTCCACCATCTCCGTACCGACATGGATGGCCTGGGCGCGCATCTGCTCCATCAGCCATGGGCCCTGGATGACGTCGGCGAAGCCCGGATAGTTCTCCACGTCGGTGGTGATGGTCAGCTGTCCGCCCGGCTGGATCCCCGCGATCAGCATCGGCTTGCGCAAGGCGCGCGCGGCATAGATCGCGGCGGTGTAACCGGCAGGGCCGGAGCCGAGAATGATGATCTGGGAATGGCGGGTCGAAGTCATGTCAAATCCTGTGTCTGGCCCTTCCTAACGGGCCAGCCGGATGGGCGAAATGGGGCAAGACGCGCCCGTCCGCTTATTCTGGGGATGCTGGTGTGAAAGGAAAAGGGCCAAGGGGGGCCATTGTGTCAGTTGAGCTTTTCTAGCGATTTGGCTGTCGTTCCAGCACACGACGCACGATCACGTCGGCTGCCCGAGCCGCTTCGCGAATTGGCGGGTAGGTCCAGGTCTGCAGGCTGCCCGTGAACCAGCGCGCGGCGCGGCGGTCGATGAAACCTTCGTGGAGCCTGTCGAAGCGTGGGCCGCCGCCATCGAGCTTGAGGAGGTGGATCGGCTTCCCGAAGAAGGCGGGGTCCGCGATCATGTTTGCGCTTTCGCATGTGACCATGGCGGCGTCGCATTGCGATAGGAACGCCACGTAGGGATTGGGGCCGTCGCGTTCCTCATTCTCCCAGAAGATGCCGTTGACCGTCGAGGCGAGACGACGGAAGCGGACGCGCGCGTGCTCGGGCGTGCGGCGGGAGACGGTGATCCAGAATATGCGCCCCTGGGCGAGGCGCTGGATGGCGCTCTCGATGGCTGAGACGTTCGCCTCCGTCATCTTGTGGTTCTTTGAATCGCCGCCGATCGACACGAGCACTTTCTGTCCCTGCACCACACGCAGAGACGGAAAGCGCGCCAGCGAGTCGTCGAGGCGCGCCTGCGAGAACCAGACGGGCGGACCGACGATCGGGAAGACGTTGGGGCCGGTGACGCCGTCGTGCTCGGGCGGGATGACGAGATCGAAACCGGCGAGCGGCACGCGCGGGTTCTGGGTCTGCACCACCAGCGTCTTGCCGCCGGAGAGTTTCCGCATCAGGCGCGAATACGGAATCGAGCGGCGCCCGGCCGCGATCCAGATGTCGGGCCATGGCGGGACGAGCTGCTCGCGCTGGGCCACGGGAAGGGCGGTAAGCGGCGACGGCCAGAGGTTGGGCGGCAGTGCGATCTGCCATCCTTCAGGCTGCAGGATCACCGGCGCGTCGCGATGCGCATTGGAGCGGATATGCGCAAGGTCCGCCGCGCGCACAGGTTCGGCGAGCGCGGCGGCGAGCGCCAGCGTCTGGTTGAGGATGCCGGCGCGGCCATCCGCGACGCACCAGATTGCAGGCCCTGATTTTTCGTCAGCCACGTGTGCGGGAAACTATTTCCAGGCGATCGAAACAATCTCGTACGACTTGGCGCCGCCGGGAGCGGACACTTCCGCGGTGTCGCCTTCTTCCTTGCCGATCATGGCGCGGGCGATGGGGGACAGGATGGAGATCTTCTTCTCCTTCACGTTCGCCTCGTCTTCGCCGACGATCTTGTAGGTGTAGGTCTCGCCCGTGTCTTCGTCTGTCATCTTCACGGTGGCGCCGAACTTCACCGTCTTGCCGGCGAGCCGCGATGTGTCGATCACCTCGGCGTGGGCGAGCTTGCCTTCGAGTTCCGAAATGCGGCCCTCGATGAACGACTGCTTCTCCTTGGCGGCGTGATACTCCGCGTTCTCAGACAGGTCGCCATGGCTGCGCGCCTCGGCGATCGCCGCGATGATGTTCGGGCGCTCCTCGGACTTCAGAACCTTGAGTTCCGCCTGCAGGGCTTCGTACCCGCCGGAGGTCATGGGAATGCGCTGCATGGGTAGTCCTATGGAAAAGCGCCGGAATTACACGGAATCATCATATCGGGCGGCCAGCGACCGCCCGTCTCGAATGATCAAGAGTAGGTCTGAAGCGCCCCGGCTTCAAGCGGGCGTGTCTTAAGAACACGAATGGCCTGCACAACGGCCCGGGCGCCCGAAATCGTCGTGTAATAGGGAATACCCTGCGCCAGGGCGGCCCGGCGGATCGATGCCGAATCGAGAAGGGATTGCGCCCCCTCCGTGGTGTTGAACACTAGCTGGACCTTGCCGTTGATCAGGGCGTCGACGACGTGGGGCTGGCCCTCGGCGACCTTGTTGACGGGCTGGACGTTGATGCCCTTGTCCGCGAGGTATTTTGCGGTTCCCGCGGTTGCGATGATGGTGAAGCCAAGCGCCGCAATATCGCGGGCGGGCTGTTCTATGGCCGGTTTGTCGCTCTCGCGGACCGAAATGAACACGCAGCCAGATGCGGGCAGCGACATGCTGGCGGCGATCTGGGCCTTGAGGTAGGCGGCGTCGAACGACGTATCGATGCCCATGACTTCGCCGGTGGAGCGCATCTCCGGTCCGAGCAGGGGATCGACGCCGGGGAAGCGCGAGAACGGGAACACGGCTTCCTTCACCGCAAAGCGCTTGCCGACGATCGGGCCGGCGCCGACGCCGAAGGAGGCGAGGCTCTCGCCGACCATGACCTTTGCGGCGATCGAGGCGAAGGGCTGGCCCACCGCCTTGGCGACGAAGGGCACTGTACGCGAGGCGCGCGGATTGGCTTCGAGGACGTAGATCTCCTCGCCCTTGACCGCGAACTGCACGTTCATCAGGCCCTTGACGTTGAGCGCCATGGCGAGCTTGCGCGCCTGGTCGGCGAGACGATCTACAATCTCATTGCCCAGCGTGTATGGCGGGATCGAGCAGGCGCTATCGCCCGAATGGATGCCGGCTTCCTCGATATGTTCCATGATGCCTGCGACGTGCGTGGTCTTGCCGTCTGACAGCGCGTCGACATCGACTTCGATTGCGTCGGCGAGATAGCGGTCGACGAGCAGTGGCGTATCGCCTGAGACCTGCACGGCTTCGCGGACGTAGCGTTTGAGGTCGGCCTCGTCGTGGACGATCTCCATGGCGCGGCCGCCGAGCACGAAGCTGGGACGTAGCATCACGGGATAGCCGATGCGGTTGGCGGCGGCGATCGCTTCGGCATCGGTGCGCGCAATGGCGCTGGGCGCCTGCTTCAGGCCGATGCGGTCGATCAGCTGCGAGAACAGTTCGCGGTCTTCGGCGAGGTCAATCGAGTCGGGCGTGGTGCCGAGGATCGGTGCGCCGGAGGCCTTGAGGCCCTGCGCAAGCTTCAGCGGTGTCTGGCCGCCGAACTGGACGATGACGCCCATGAAGTCGCCGGTGGACTGCTCGACATGGATGATCTCGGTGACGTCTTCGAGCGTCAACTGCTCGAAGTAGAGACGGTCGGACGTGTCGTAGTCGGTCGACACCGTTTCCGGATTGCAGTTCACCATGATGGACTCGATCTTGAGATCGGCCATGGCGAAGGCGGCGTGGCAGCAGCAGTAATCGAACTCGATGCCCTGGCCGATCCGGTTGGGACCGCCGCCGAGGATCATCGCCTTCTTGCGCGTCGAGGGCTCAGCCTCGTTCTGCGCGGGGACGGCCTTGCCATCCGGGCCGATCCAGCCCTGTTCGTAGGTCGAATAGAGATAGGGCGTGCGCGCGGCGAACTCGGCAGCGCAGGTGTCGATGCGCTTGAACACGGGCCGGACGCCTGCCTTGTGGCGCGCGGTACGGACGTTGAGTTCTGTATTGCCTGTCAGCTTGGCGAGGCGGACGTCTGAGAAGCCCATCGCCTTGATGCGGGTCCACTCTGCAGCGTCCTTCGGAAGGCCTGCCTTCTTGATCGAAGCTTCTTCCGCGATGATCTCGGAGATCTGGCGCAGGAACCATTTGTCGATCCTGGACGCGGTGTGGACCTCGTCGATGCTCAGGCCTTCGCGGAAAGCCTGGCCGACATTCAGCAGGCGCTTTTCGGTCGGGCGCGAGATCGAGGCGACCAGCGACGAGCGGTCGCCGGCGCTCGGAATGTCTTGTTCGTCAAAGCCGGAAATCCCGGTTTCCAGCGAGCGCAGCGCCTTCTGCAGCGCTTCATGGAACGTGCGGCCGATGGCCATCGCCTCGCCGACAGACTTCATCTGCGTCGTCAGCGTCTGGATCTGGTAGTTCAGCGCCGGGTCCGTGCTCTTGTACTTCTCGAACGCAAAGCGCGGGATTTTCACGACGACATAATCGATCGTCGGCTCGAACGAGGCCGGGGTGACGCCGGTGATATCGTTGGTCAGTTCGTCAAGCGTGTAGCCGACGGCGAGCTTCGCTGCGACTTTCGCGATTGGGAAGCCGGTGGCTTTCGAGGCCAGCGCCGAAGACCGCGACACGCGCGGGTTCATCTCGATGACGACGAGGCGGCCATCGTCGGGGTTTACCGCGAACTGCACGTTCGATCCGCCGGTCTCGACGCCGATCTCGCGCAGCACGGCGATCGAGGCGTTGCGCATTACCTGGTATTCGCGGTCGGTGAGCGTGAGGGCGGGAGCGACGGTGATCGAGTCGCCCGTGTGGACGCCCATCGGATCGACGTTCTCGATCGAGCAGATGATGATGCAGTTGTCCGCCTTGTCGCGAACGACCTCCATCTCGAATTCCTTCCAGCCGAGCAGGCTCTCGTCGATCAGCACCTGGCTGACCGGCGACATCTGCAGGCCGCGGGTGACGATGTCCTCGAACTCCTGCCGGTTGTACGCGACGCCGCCGCCAAGGCCGCCAAGCGTGAAGGCAGGACGCACGATGCAGGGAAGGCCGACGATCTCCATCTGCTTCATCGCTTCGATGAAGCCGGCCTTGAGGTCGTAGGTGACCTTGCCGTCGACGTTGGAAAGCTCGGGCGAAGCCACGATTGCCGAGCGTGGGCTTTCGAGTCCGATGCGGTCCATCGCCTCGCGGAACTTCTTGCGGTCCTCGGCTTTTTCGATCGCCTCAGCCTTCGCGCCAATCATCTCGACGCCGTACTTCGCGAGCACGCCCATCTGTTCCAGCTTCAGCGCGCAGTTGAGCGCCGTCTGGCCGCCCATGGTGGGCAGCAGGGCGTCGGGCCTTTCCTTGGCGATGATTGTCGCAACCATCTCGGGCGTGATCGGCTCGATGTAGGTTGCATCCGCCAGCTCAGGATCGGTCATGATCGTGGCGGGGTTCGAATTGACCAGGATAACGCGGTAGCCTTCCGACTTCAGCGCCTTGATCGCCTGCACGCCTGAATAGTCGAATTCGCACGCCTGGCCGATGACGATCGGGCCTGCCCCGATGACCAGGATTGACTTGATGTCTGTGCGCTTGGGCATGTCACCTGACGAGGCTGGTAGAGGGCAAATTGGCGGTGGGTTTATCGGGGGGGAGCCCCCCGCGCAACCCTCGTTCAACTGTCATCACCCTGGGCCAAACAGGTCGGCTTGCGCGGCCGCCGGCGCCCCTTCGATTGCCAGCAATTTCAGCTTCGTCTGGACGCCGCCCCGCGCCGTGAACCCGCCGAGCTTGCCGCCCGCCGCCGTCACGCGGTGGCACGGCACGACGATCGGCCACGGATTGCGCCCCAGCACCCCGCCCACCTGCTGGGCCAGATGGCGGTCGCCGATTCTCAATGCGATTGCGCCATATGTCATTGTCTCGCCCGGTGGTATCCGCCGCGTGATCGCATAGACCTTTGCGTTGAACTCAGGGACGCCGGAGAGATCGAGCCGCGCTTCCAGCAACATCGGCTTCTCGCCGCGCAGCAGGGCGCGGATGCCATCGATCACGCCAGCCACCTCCGGCGGCGTCCCGGCTTCGACCACGCCTGGAAAGCGGCGAAGCAGGGAAGCCCGCCCAACCGTCTGGTCCCGCTCGGGCAGATGAGCGCCGATCAAGCCGTTGTTGCCCCAGGCGATTCCCGTCCACCCGATGGCGGTCTCGAAAAGGGCGTACTGGTGCATCCTCGGAACATAAGGGTGATCAGGCGATTCCACAGCCGGATTCCGGACAGCATAGCCGACCAATCCCCCACATTTGTCTTGCCAGACAAGCCCGCCGCCGGAACACTCCGGAAGGCAGATGCGGCGCGGCGCGCGGAGCAGGGTGTTCCATGAAGATGACCGGATATCTCCAGCGAGCTCTACTTGCCTGTTTGCTCCTTGGAACAATGGGCGCACCCCCAGCTGCAGCACAGATGGCGATGCCCGTCGTGAAGCCAGGCTACGAGCCGCCCCGCCTCGCGAGCGGCAAGCCGGACCTTGGCGGCGTCTGGACCAACGCCAGTTCGACCAATCTCGAACGCGCCCGCGAGCTCGGCGACCAGGTAATCTACTCCGATGCCGAGATGGCGAAGATCGAAGGCGATACCTTCACCCGTAACGCGCGCATCAACGCGCCGACGGCCAGGGAGGTGCAGGAAACCTGGACGACGATCGCGCGTGGCCCCGACACGCTGGATGAATGTCGGGGCGGCTCTCGCGGGGTCAATTGCGGCTACAATGCCGGCTGGACCGATCCGGGCGACTGGGTGATGCGCGTCAACGGGCAGGGCCGCACGTCGCTCATCACCTATCCCGGCAATGGCCGCATCCCCGCCCGCGTCTCCGGCGCCGACGCCGGCCGCGCCCGTATCGTCCAGTCCAGCGAAGCCGACACCACGCGCGGCGAAGCCGATAATCCGGAAGATCGCTCGCTGGGCGAACGCTGCATCATGAGCTTCGGCGTCTCCTCCGGCCCGGTGATGACCGACCAGCTCTACAACAATACCTATCAGTTCGTGCAGACGGTCGACCATTTCGCCATCTGGGTCGAGATGGTGCACGATGTCCGTATCATCCCGATCGGCGGCAAGCATCGCTCCGACGGCATTCGCCCGTGGATGGGCGACTCCATCGCCTCATGGGATGGCGATACGCTGGTGGTCGAAACGGTCGGCTTCCACCCGCGCCAGAATGTGCGCGGCGGCGGGCCAAACATGAAGGTCACCGAGCGCTTCACGCGCGTCGCGGTAGACCGGCTTCACTATGCTTTCCATGTCGAGGATCCGGCGACGTGGGTCGAGCCGTGGGGGGGCGAGTATGAATTCGCCTCAGTCGAGGGCGCCGTCTACGAATACGCCTGCCATGAAGGCAATCACGGCCTTATCGGAATTCTCGGCGGCGCCCGAGCAGAGGATGCGGCGGCCAAGTAGCCGCCTTAGGTATACCTCTTCGCTGTCTTCTGGTCGAACGTGTCGCCGTCGGTCTTCTGCGCGCCGGCATAGCCCGTGAGCCTGTCGGCGACGAACGGGTTGGAGCGGCGCTCCTGACCGAACGTGCTGGTCGGGCCGTGGCCCGGCACGAACGTCATGTCGTCGCCCAGTGGCCAGAGTTTTTCCGTGATCGAGTCGATCAACTGCTGGTGATTGCCGCGCGGAAAATCGGTGCGGCCGATCGAGCCCTGGAACAGGACGTCGCCGACGAAGGCGATATGCGCGTCGCGGTTGTGGATCACGACATGGCCAGGCGTGTGGCCGGGCGTGTGCGAGACATCGAACTTGACGCCTTCGAGTTCGAGCACGTCGCCGTCTTCGAGATAGCGATCCGGGGTGACGTTCTTGAGTCCCGTAAGGCCGTAGCGATCGGCCGAGCTTTCGACCTGGTCGAGCCAGAACTGGTCGTCCTTGTGCGGGCCGATCACGGGGACGCCTGTGCGCTCGCGGATTTCGGCAGCGGCCCCGGCGTGGTCGAGGTGGCCGTGCGTCAGCCACATCTCCTTCAGCGTCAGGCCGAAATGGTCGAGCGCACCCATGAGCGTTTCGGTGTCGCCGCCGGGATCGACCAGGACGGCATGCTTGGTCTCAGTATCCCAGATCAACGAGCAGTTCTGCTGCAGCGGCGTGACCGGGATGATCCGGATCTGGAGGCGGGTTTCAGGGCGTGCGTCGGACATGCCCTCTAGATGGCTGTCCTGCCGGCCGGAGGCAAGCGGTCAGTGCGTACGGCGGCGGCGGGGGGCGAAGCCGAGAGCGGGATTCTCGCTGAGGACCTGCGAGCGGAGCGAGGTGAGCGTCAGGCGGGTTTCCTCGAGGCGGTCGAGCTTAGCGGCGAGGCTTTCGATGCCGTTGTAGGCAAGGCGCTTCATCTCGCGCCGGCCGAGGCTGACGGTTTCGAGGATGATACCGGAGACGAGGCTGATGCAAGAGAGAACCGCCAGCGTCCCGCACAGGAAGGCTGTCGGGAAACGCGGCACGAGGCCGGTGGCCATGAACTCCGCGATGATCGGGGCGGCGAGGACGAGGCTGGTCAGCATGATCGCGGCTGAGAGGGCGCCGAAGAAGAGCAGGGGGCGTTCATCCCGCATCAGGCGGCCGATCGTGCCGAGGATGCGGAAGCCGTCCTTGAAGGTGGACAGTTTGGACTCGGAGCCTTCCGGCCGCGCGCCATAGGGCGTCTGGACTTCGGTGGTGATCATGTCGAGTTCGAGGGCGTGGACGGTTAGTTCGGTTTCCGTCTCGAAGCCTGAAGCAAGAGCTGGGAAGGATTTCACGAAGCGACGCGAGAAAGCGCGGTAGCCCGACAGCATGTCGGTGAAGCGGTCGCCGAAGATCCCGGAGACAAGGCCCGTCAGCATGCGATTGCCGAAACGATGGCCGGCGCGATAGGCGGCTTTGTCCTCTGTGATCCGAGCGCCGACGACCATGTCGGCTTGTGTCTCGATCAGCCGCGAGACGAGTCGTGGGGCCGATGCTGCATCATAGGTCGCATCGCCATCGACCATCACATAGACGTCGGCCTCGATGTCCGAGAACATGCGGCGGACGACATGGCCTTTGCCCTGAAGTGGTTCACGACGAACGATGGCGCCGGCTTCGCGGGCGATCGTGGCGGTGTTGTCGTGGCTGTTGTTGTCGTAGACGAAGATGCGGGCGTTCGGCAGGGCAACGCGGAATGATTTGACGACGTCGGCGATCGTCTTCGCTTCGTTGTAGGCCGGGATCAGCACAGCGATGTCGACGTGACGGATCGCGGGCGAGATCTGCTGGCCGACTGCATGGAGCGCTGCTTCTGCAGCGGCCAGGCGTTCGTGGATGTTCGCGTTTCTGTCGACAGACATGGTCGCCCCTGTGTTCCAGATTGGGCCACGTTGCCACGTCCGGATGAAGGAGCGGTTGCCGAGTTCCTTATGAAGTATGAGCGGCGGTGAAAGGTTTTGGTGACCTTTTGCCTACGCTTTCCGCTCCGCCATCATCTTCGCGAAGCGCTCGAACAGGTAGAACGAGTCCTGCGGACCAGGGCTCGCTTCGGGGTGGTGCTGCACCGAGATGATCGGCTTGCCGGCAACGCTGAGGCCGCAATTGCTCCCATCGAAAAGAGAACGATGCGATTCCTCGACGCCGGGCGGCAGTGTGTCGATGTCGACGGTGAATCCGTGGTTCATCGAGACGATCTCGACCTTGCCCGTGGTGAAGTCTTTCACCGGATGGTTCGCGCCGTGATGGCCTTGCGGCATTTTCTTCGTCTTCGCGCCGAGCGCCAGCGCGAGCATCTGGTGGCCGAGGCAGATGCCGAGGATCGGCACGCCGGAGGCGATGAGCTTCTTGATCTCCGGGCCGACGTATTGTGCGGTTGCCGCCGGATCGCCGGGGCCGTTGGAGAGCACGACGCCATCCGGCTTCAGTGCGAGGATGTCTTCGGCGCTGGTCTTCGCGGGAACAGCTGTGACCTTCGCGCCGACGGCGGCGAGGTTGCGGAGGATGTTCTTCTTCACGCCGAAGTCCATCAGCACGACGTGGAACCTGCCGCTATTGTGCGTCTCGAAGCCGTCGTTGATCGACCAGAGGCCGGCGGTTGACTCGAAGCGCTGGCCGCTTGTCACGTTGATGGCGAGGTCGGCGTTCTCGACGCCCTTCCATGTGCGCGCCGCTTCAATCAGAGCCTTTGCGTCGAGCTCGCCATCCGGCGCGTGGGCGATGGCGGATTTCGGCATGCCGAGTTCGCGGATGCGACGGGTGAGCGCGCGGGTGTCGACGCCGGAGAGGCCGATGATGTTGCGGCGGTTGAGCCAGACGCCGAGCTCGTCGGAGGCGCGCCAGCTCGACGGCAAGGTCGGCGGCGCCTTGAAGACGGCGCCGCGCGCGGCGTCCATGCCCTGCGCGGAGGATTCTTCCTGATCATCGGCGTTGGCGCCGACATTGCCGATGTGCGGGAAGGTGAAGAGGACAATCTGTTCGGCGTAGGACGGGTCGGTCAGGATTTCCTGATAGCCCGTCATCGCGGTATTGAAGCAGAGCTCGCCGGCGGCGATGCCGGTTGCGCCATGCCCCTCGCCCCAGAAGATGGAGCCGTCCTCGAGGGCGAGCGCGCCTGTGGCAAGTTTCGTCATCTGGGGAGCCTCCGGTCGGGGCCACGCGACTCAAGGTGGAGGGCCGCGCAAACGGGCGCTAAGTAGGGGGGTGGTGGGGTAGCGTCAAGGCGCGGGCAGGCGGGGGCCTGCGCAACGCTCAGCCCGTCCAGCGTGTGGCCTTGGTGCTGGCCGTGGGGCGCTGGCGCTCCACCGGATTTTCCTTCGCCGTGCCGAGATAGATGAAGCCGGCGATCTGTTCGTGGCCGCTCATGCCGAGGGCGGCGTGGACGTGGCTGTCGTAGGCGGCGTCCTCGGTGATCCAGACGCCGGCCCAGCCCATCGCCTGAGATGCGATCAGGATGTTCTGGCAGAGGGCGCCGGCGCTGAGCTGCTGTTCCCAGGCAGGCGTCTTTTTCGGGTCGTGATGGTTGGGCGAGGAAATCACGCAGAGGATTACGGGAGCGCGCAGGGGCATGCGCATTGCGTCGGCGAGTTTTGCTTCTGGCGCGTCGGGGTCACGCAGGCTGTGGGCGGCGGCGAAGATTTCGCCTAGCTTGATGCGGGCGTCGCTTTCGATGATGAGCACGCGCCAGGGCTCGAGCTTGCGATGGTCCGGCACGCGCATGCCGAGGCGGAGGATGGCGTCGAGGTCTTCCGCTGAAGGGCCGGGCTCCGTGAGCGCCGACACGGGCGTAGAGCGGCGCAGCGCGAGGAGGCGCAGCGTTTCGGGCGATGGGTGCGCCGGATCGAGCGGAGCGCCGAAGTCTGGTTCAGGCGGGAGATCCGGGCGGATGGGCATGCCTAGTGAGTCTCGCCTGGGGCGTGATCGTGACCGTCATTGACCGGTTGTTCGGGGATCGCGCCACCCGTGAGGGCGGCGTCGATCAGCGGCTTGATCGTGCGCCAGTCGCTGCTGGCGAGCACGACGCCGTTGAGGACGAAAGTGGGCGTCGAGTCGATGCCCTTGCCCTGTGCGTCGGCACGCACGTCATTGATGCGGCGGATGATGGTGCGATCGTTGATGCAGGACTGGACCTGCTCCGGGCTCATGCGGAATTCGGCGCCGAGCGCGTTGAGCTCTGTCATCGCCTCGCCCTTGCTGCTTTCGGTGACGATCTGTTCCTGGCGCTCCATGGCTTCGTCGATCACGGAGTAGAACTCTTCGGCGCCGGCGCAGCGGGCGATGGCGAAGATGCCGGCGTCGATGGCGCCGTGGATGGCAAACTCGCGGAAGACGAACTTGATCTTGCCGGTGTCGACATAGTCGCGCTTCACCTCGGGCCAGAAGTTATCGTGCCAGGCCTTGCAGGCGGGGCAGGTGGGCGAGCCGTATTCGACCAGCGTAACCTTCGCATCGGCCGGGCCGATGGCTGCATCACCCACGACGGGGATCAGCTCGGTGCGCCCGGCGGGCGCGCAGGCGGCAAGCGACAGGCCGAGAAGGGCGGTTGCGAGGGATTTCAGATACATCGTGGGCTCCGGCTTGGTCGGGGCGGAACCTAGAGGGTTGGTTGCGAAGAGGGAATAGGGAGTGGGCAATAGGCAGTCGTGCGGGCTTTTCTTCCTGTTCCCGACTGCATACTCCCTAGTGTCCCCCTGAGCGAAGCGACACGCATGACCGACACTCCCAAACCCTGGCGCATCAAGTCTGTGCGGACGGCGTACACGAACAAGTGGATCACGGTGCGGGAGTATCAGGCCGTGGCGCCGACGGGGGCGGATGCGCTGTATGGTCTGGTGCATCCGCACAACCTGGCGCTTGGCGTGCTGCCGATCGACGCGGCGGGCAATACGGTGCTGGTGGGACAGCAACGGTTTCCGTTCGGGCGGTATTCGTGGGAGCTGCCGGAGGGCGGCGGGCCGGAGGATCTGCCGCCGCTTGAGGGGGCGCAGCGGGAGCTGTCGGAGGAGTGCGGGCTGAAGGCCGAGCACTGGCTGCCGCTCGTTTCGGACATGCACATGTCGAACTCGGTGAGCGACGAGCGGGCCTATGCCTTCATCGCATGGGGGCTGACGCCGGATGACAGGTTCGCGAAGGACAGTTCAGAGGAACTATCCGTTCGGAGAGTTTCATTCGCTGATGCCGTGAAAATGGCGATCTCCGGCGAGATTACGGACGCTTTCTCCCTTGTGATGCTATTGAAGGCCGACCATCTGCTTCGGACCGGGGGCTTGCCGAGCGAGCTGTCCGGGTTGATGCAGGGCGAGACCTGAAGGGGCGGACGGCCCCCAATTGGGAGACCAACATGGCCGATGGACGCTCAACGCTGACCGAGGCGATCGGGTATGCGGGCAAGCCCGCGCCAGTGTGGCAGAAGCTGCGCTTCGATGCGCAGCAGCAGGCGCAGCTCGAGCCCGCGCTTGCGAGCTATCTCAACGCCACCGTTCTGAATCATGACAGCTTCGCCGAGGCGCTGAGCTATCATCTGGCGCAGAAAGCCGGTGGTCCGGACATGAGTGCGCTGGGCATTCGCGAGATCTGCGCGGATGCCTATCTGGCTGATCCTGCGATCGTGGCGGCGGCGGAGCGTGACCTGCAGGCCGTGCTGGATCGTGATCCGGCGACGCGGACAACGCTGCAGCCCTTCCTTTTCTTCAAGGGCTTCATGGCGCTGCAGACGCATCGCGTGGGGCACTGGCTGTGGGGGCAGGGGCGCGAGACGCTTGCCTTCTTCATGCAGTCGCGGATGTCGGAGCTGTATGCGGTGGACATCCATCCCGCGGCGCCGATCGGGTCGGGCGTGTTCATCGATCATGCGACGGGGATCGTGATTGGCGAGACGGCGCGCGTGGGCGACGATGTCTCGATGCTGCATGGCGTGACGCTGGGCGGCACGGGCAAGGTGTTCACCGATCGCCATCCGAAGATCGGCAATGGCGTGCTGCTGGGTGCGGGATGCAAGATCCTCGGCAACATCACGATTGGCGACGAGGCGCGCGTGGGCTCTGGCTCCGTCGTGCTGAGCGATGTGCCGCCGCGCTGCTCGGTGGCGGGCGTTCCGGCCAAGCCCGTGGGCGGGGCCTGCATGAAGCCCGCGCAGACGATGGATCAGAAGTTCGATATGGGGCTGTGACGCTGCGGCCTATCCGCCGCAGCGTTCGCCTTCAGCGTTGTAGTCGTCGTCCCAGCATTCCTGGTCGAGCACGCTGCAAGCCGAACACATCAGCATGGCGGTCAGGCAGGCGACGACGATCCGCTTCATGGCGATTTTCTCCAGGTTCAGGCGACTAGCGTTAAGCGTCGCAGTCACGCGTGCAGCGTGAGGGCTGCAAGGCAGGCGAGAGCTGCGCGTTTCATAGGATCATCCCCGTACGCAGCAATACGGAAGCGTAGCACGATCGCGCACCGCGCCCATCATGGCGAAGCCCGCGGCATGCCCACGCTGGGTAAGCCGTCGAAGGGCGCGATGCAGCGTTAGCGATTCAGCCGCGGCGCCGCTTTGGTCGGGGACACCAAGTAATCGTCCTCGCAGTCGCAGTCGTCGCTGCTGGGATAGCTGCTGTAGTCGTCTTCCCAGAATTCGTCGTCGAAGATGCAGCCCGAGCAGAGCATCAGGGCCGCCATGCAGGCGAGGACAGCTTTTTTCATTGCGAACAACTCCCGACTCACCCCGATCGAGGCCTAGCATGGCAAGCGCTGTCGTGAAGGCTTGCTTGGGCGTCAGCCGGATTTCGTGTCGCCGTGCTGCTTTCCGAGCACCAAGCCTGTCGTGGATGTTGCGGTCAGCGGGGTTCGTTGAGGCTGACGCCAGATGCAGGCGCGGGCGGCTGGGTGTCGGCGTGCATGGTCATGCACATATCGTCATACCAGCACTCAAGGTCTTCGTCGGTCAGGCATGCCGAGCAGGCCACGAGCGCCAGAATCGAAGCCGCAGCTATTTTGAACATGGTGTCGATCTCCCAGACGACGGCCAAAGAACGTGGGCTCTGGGATCAATGCAAGGTCTGGCCCGATTTCCGGCGTGACGGCGGGGCTTGGGAAGTTCCATGTCCCGATAGCTTGCGGCCACCCGCGGAGAAGCTGCGGGGTTGGCGCCCCGTGCTGGGCCAGCTAAGGACAGCGCGCACCTTTCGCTGGAGCCGCCTGATGAACCCGGAAACTGCCAAACGCATCGAGGCGTATCTCAAGCGCACGCTGAACCCCGGCCTGACGCTGGTCGCGCGCCCGCGCGTGACGGACAGCATGGAAGTCACGCTGGGCGGCGAGCATGTCGGTCTCGTCTACCTGATCGAGGACGAGGGCGAGACGAGCTACCAGCTCGAAATGACCATCCTTCAGGAAGACCTGGAAGACTAGCAGGCTGTTGAAGAAGTCCGTAGCGCTGCCATCCGAAGCATGATTCTCTTTTCCTGCGGTTGCGGGAGATGAAGCGATGCGCGGTTCGGATGCGCGGTCTGGGTCGTTGTTTTCGTATGTGGATCTTGAGCAGCGGG
>CAIKXW010000416.1 GCA_903831485.1 uncultured Alphaproteobacteria bacterium
GCTCAGGCAAAAGGGCCGCGGGAGTGACGACAACGCTGGAAAGCGCGGATTTGATTCCGCCGCCGACGGAGTAAGCGCTTCAAACCATCCCTGTTTGGGGGGGGAGGCGGGAATCTCTCAGGCATATCCGACAGCGGGGGCGCAATCGCGAGTACGCGGTGCTGCGCAGCTGTCGGAGTGGTTATGGCGGACGTATCGACTACCCCCTTGAAAACGACCCCTCTGCATGGGCTGCACACCCGCCTTGCCGCGCGCATGGCCGAGTTTGGCGGCTACGACATGCCGATCCAGTACGCCGACGGCATCATGGCCGAGCACAACTGGACGCGGACACACGCCGGGCTGTTCGACGTCTCGCATATGGGGCCAAGCTTCCTCTCGCTCCCCCAACTAGGCGGCGGCGACGAAGCCCACCACAAGATCGCCTCGATCGTTGAAAGGCTGGTTCCGTCCGATATCGCCAGTCTCGCGCCCGGCAAGGTGCAACTCACCGTGCTGCTGAACGAGAATGGCGGCATCATTGACGACCTGATGATCGGCCGCCCGCCACGCGATGATCAGCAGGGCATGCTCTACATCGTCGTGAACGCCGGAACGAAAGAGAACGACTTCGCCCTGATCGCCAGGGCGGCCGGCGCGGACGCCGAACTCCACCGTGCAGACGATCGGGCGCTCATCGCCATCCAGGGGCCGGAAGCCGAAGCGGTGATCGCCGGAATCCTGCCCGACGCCGTGCCGCTCACCTTCATGACATTCCGCGAGATCAGGACGACCGCCTTCAGCAACGTCATCGCCACCCGCTGCGGCTACACCGGCGAAGATGGATTCGAGATCCTCGTTCCCGCCGCGCACGGCGAGGCTTTCGCCAATCGCCTGCTCGAAGACCCTCGCGTCAAACCCATCGGCTTGGGCGCCCGCGACTCGCTTCGGCTGGAAGGCGGCATGTGCCTCTATGGCCATGACATCGACACCTCGAAGACGCCGGTTGCCGCCTCGCTGGCGTGGATGATCTCCAAGGCCAGGCGCGAACGCGGCGACTTTCCCGGCGCCGACCGTATCCTGCGTGAACTGAATGAAGGCGTTCCGTCCAAACGCGTGGGCATCAGGCCGCTGGGCCGCGCGCCCGCACGCGAGGGGACGGAAATCCAGAACACGGGTGGCGAGACAATCGGCGTCGTCACATCCGGAGGCTTCGGTCCGACGGTGAACGGGCCGGTCGCGCAAGGCTATGTCGACACGACCTACGCCAAGGCCGGCACGCCGCTGAAACTGATCGTACGTGGCAAGGCGCTGGCGGCGGAAGTCGCCACGCTGCCGTTCGTGCCTGCGAAATACAAACGCTAGAGGGGAATTGAGATGACCACGTATTACACCAGTGAGCACGAGTGGATCAGTGTCGACGGCGATGTTGGCACAGTGGGCATCACGAAGTTCGCCGCCGAGAAGCTCGGTGATGTCGTGTTCGTCGAACTGCCGGATGTGGGCAAGTCGGTGAAGAAGGAAGCCGATATGGCCGTCGTTGAGTCGGTGAAGGCCGCCTCGGATGTCTACGCACCTGTCACCGGCGAAGTCACTGCCGCCAACGCGGCGATTGTGGACGAGCCTGCCAAGGTGAACGAGGACCCGGAAGGCGGCGGCTGGTTCGTGAAGATCAAGCTCGCCGACAAGGGCCAGCTCACCGGCCTGATGGACAAGGCCGCCTACGACGCCTTCTGCGCCAGCCAGTGAGCCGTTGATGCACGCGCCTGCGCACTTCCGTATCGACGACACAGCCGAGTTGGCCGCCTTCATCGAGGCGCGCCATTTCGCAACGCTTGTGGTTTCCGGCGAAGCGGGTCCACTTGCGGCGCACATTCCGATGATCCTGAAGCGGGACGCTGATGGTAAGCCCGCAACACTCGAAGGCCATGTCGCGCGCAACAATCCGCTCGCAATTGCGGCCGCGCGCGGCGCACAGGCCTTGGCGATCTTCACCGGTCCGGACGCTTATGTGACGCCCTCGCTCTACCTCTCCAAGCGCGAGCACGGTAAAGTGGTGCCGACATGGAACTACATGGCCGTCCACGTCACTGGCGCAGGCGCGACCTTCGATGATGCCCACGCGTTACATCAGCAGGTGAGCCAGATGACTGATGCGATGGAACAGCCGACGGCGGCTCCATGGAAAGTCACTGACGCGCCGGACGACTACATCGCGAAGATGCTGAACGCCATCGTCGGCGTACGCCTGACGATCGCGACGATCGAAGGCATCGCCAAGCTTTCTCAGAACCGGCCGGAAGGCGACCGCGCCGGGGTCATCAACGGTTTTGCCCATTCCAACGATCACGCCGCGCGGCAACTCGCGGCAGAGATGACGAAGAAGGTATTGTGATGCGCTACCTCCCCCTCACCGCAGACGACCGCGCGGCCATGCTGAAGGCCATCGGTGCGAAGTCGGTAGACGATTTCTATGGCGACGTTCCTGCCGCGGCGCGTCTCAAGGGTCCCGTCCCGAACCTGCCCAACCACCAGGGCGAGCTCGAGGTCGAGCGGCACATGACCAAGTTGTCGAGAAAGAACCGCGCAGCTAGCGACGGTCCATTCTTCGTCGGCTGCGGCGCCTACAAGCATCACATCCCCGCCAGCGTGGACCACATCATCCAGCGCTCCGAATTCCTCACCACCTACACGCCCTACCAGCCCGAGATAGCGCAGGGCACGCTGCAGGCGATGTTCGAGTTCCAGACGCAGGTGGCGGCGTTGACGGGCATGGAGGTGGCGAACGCCTCGATGTACGATGGCTCTACCGCCTGCGCCGAAGCCGCCGTGATGGCCTGCCGCGTGACGAAGCGGAACACCGTCATCATGTCCGGCGGCCTGCATCCGCACTATGCGGACACGACACGCACGCTGTGCGAAGCTGCGGGGATCAAAGTTATCCAGCTCGATCCCGCCGTAGATGGCGAACTCGAACTTGCCAAAGCGGTAACGGACGAAGCTGCCTGCGTCATCGGCCAGTCGCCCAACGTCTTCGGCACGTTGACGGACTTGTCGCCTGTCGCCGACGCCGCGCATGCCAGGGGCGCACTGCTCGTCACCGTGTTCACCGAAGTTGTCTCGCTAGGCCTCGTGAAGACACCCGGCGAGATGGGGGCCGACATCGCGGTTGGCGAAGGCCAGTCTATCGGCGTTCCGCTCGGCTTCGGCGGACCGTATGTCGGTCTCTTCACATGTAAGTCGAAATTCATGCGGCAAATGCCCGGCCGCCTCTGCGGTGAAACGGTGGATGCAGACGGCAAGCGCGGATTCGTGCTGACGCTGTCCACGCGCGAACAGCATATTCGGAGAGACAAGGCGACGAGCAACATCTGCACCAACAGCGGCCTCTGCATGCTCGCATTCACCGCGCACATGACGCTGCTGGGTGACAAGGGCCTGACGCAGCTTGCCACGCTGAACCATGAGGCGGCCTGCGACCTCGCGGATGCGGTCGCGGCAGTGAAGGGCGTGACGGTGCTCACACAACGCTACTTCAACGAGATCGCCTTCTCGACGCCGAAGCCGGCCGACGAGGTTCTTGCCGCACTCGAGAAGCAGGACGTCATCGGCGGTGTCCGCGTCTCACGGCTCTTCCCGGGAGCGGGGATGGACAATGTGATCATTGCGGCAGCGACGGAATGCGCGACCGCTCAAGACATCAAGGCTTATGCCGCCGCTCTGGCGAAGGTGCTGTAATGACCATGAACTCAACCGGCCGTCCCACCTCCATCAGCGCCGCCGATAGCGCAGGAACGCGAACGACAGTATCTGGCTCCAAGGGCCTGCTGCAGGCCGAGGGCCTGATCTTCGAGATCGGCTCGACCGAGAAGACCGGCGTCGATCTTGCCACACCAAAGGGTGCGAAGAGCCGCCTTGGCGGCGTCACACGCGGAGCGCAGACAGGTCTGCCCGGCCTCACTGAGCCGGAAGCCGTGCGCCATTACGTGCGCCTCAGCCAGAAAAACTATGCCATCGATCTAGGGCTTTTCCCGCTCGGCTCGTGCACCATGAAGCATAATCCGAGGCTGAACGAAAAAGTCGCCCGCCTGCCCGGCTTCGCCGACGTTCACCCGATGCAGCCGCAATCGACCGTTCAGGGTGCGCTCGAAGTGATCGAGGAACTGGCCGACTGGCTGATGAAGCTCACCAACATGCCCGCCGTTGCAATGAGCCCGAAAGCCGGCGCGCATGGCGAGCTTGCCGGCATGCTGGCGATCCGCGCCGCGCTCATCGCGCGGGGCGAAGGCGAGACGCGCAAGCGCGTGCTGGTGCCTGTGTCCGCCCACGGCACCAACCCCGCCACCGCCGCGCAGTGCGGCTTTATCATCGACGAGATCAACGCCGCCGACGATGGCCGCGTGGACCTGGAAGACCTGAAGTCCAAGCTGGTCGACTCGTCTGACGTCGCCGGCATCATGCTGACCAACCCGAACACGTGCGGCCTGTTCGAACGCGATATCAGGACGATCGCCGACCTGATCCACGCGGCTGGCGGCTACTTCTACTGCGACGGCGCCAACTTCAACGCCATTGTTGGTCGCGTCCGGCCCGGCGACCTCGGCGTCGACGCCATGCACATCAACCTGCACAAGACCTTCTCCACGCCGCATGGCGGCGGCGGGCCGGGGTCTGGCCCGACAGTTCTCTCGGAAGCCCTCGCACCATACGCACCGGTGCCCTTCATCGTGAAAACTGCCGAAGGCCTGCGCTTCGTTGAACACCACTCCGAGGCGCCGGAGTCGTTCGGCCGGATGTGCGCCTTCCATGGCCAGATGGGCATGTTCACCCGCGCCCTCGCCTACATTCTCAGCCACGGCGCCGACGGCCTGCGCCAGGTGGCGGAAGACGCCGTGCTCAACGCCAACTACATCCTCGCGCGCCTGAAGCCTTCGATGTCGCCGGCGTTCGAAGGGTATTGCATGCACGAGGCGCTGTTCTCGGACGGCTTCCTGAAGGATACGGGCGTCGAGACCATCGACATCGCCAAGGGCCTGATCGACGAGGGCTATCACCCGATGACGATGTATTTCCCGCTCGTCGTCCACGGCGCCATGCTGATCGAGCCGACCGAGACGGAATCAAAAGCCGAACTCGATCGCTTCTGTGACGCGCTCGCCTCGATCGCCCGCCGCGCGGTGCAGAAGGACCCTTCGCTGAAGACGGCGCCGCATCTCGCTCCCGCCCGCCGCCTCGACGAAACGCGCGCCGCCCGCAGCCCACGTCTCAAATGGACGCCGGAGCCGCCGACGCTGAAAGCGGCTGAATAGGTCAGGCCAGCCAGGTCAGTGTCCGCCCATGCGGATCGACATCGGCCAGCGTGGCTTCGCTGCGCTGGCCGTTCATCCACCGCGTGACGTGCAGCACATAGCGCGCCGAACCGTGCGGTCCGCCGACGACGCTCTCGGGCTCGAAGCTTACGCGGGCGAGCTGCCTTGTTGCTGTCGTTCGGGCGCCCGCCCCCTCGAACGCCGCGCCGATGGCCTCGCGTACGTCCGCTGGAGGGTATTGCAGGAAAACGGAGTGATAGACGATCGTCGTCCCGTTCGGCAGTTCGCCCGCCAGCTTCGACTGGATCCATGCAGCTGCATCTGCCTTCTCGACTTGGACGCCTTGCAGCTGGGCAAGAGCCAGCGCAGCGTCAAGACGCTCCAGCCGCGCCGTCTGGTCGGGCCAGATATAGGCGCGGAGCCGCAGTTGGTCGTGACTGCTCGACGGATAGAGTGGATTCTGGTCGCACGCCGCGCGTGAAGCAACGGAGATGTCACGCCAGCCAGGAACCGCTCCGGTGATCAGCGTCGGCATGAAGGGCCCTGCAATACGCTCCCTGCCCCACGGCGGATGCGCATAGGCGAAGCGGTCCCAGTTGATGTTCAGCCCTGCGCTCGCCCCGAGTTCGAGCATGTGAGAAGGCTGCGGCGCTTGCTCGGCCAGCCACAGGAAGCCGCAGGCAAGCCCGGTGGAGCGCGCCGTCTCGTTGGTTTGCGGCGGCGAGCGCATGAAGCCGCGCACCCATGCTTCGTCGCGGCGAAGGAAGGCTTCGGCAAGCGGCCAGACCGCGTCCATCGACCAGTCGACGCGCGCGTGCGGATACTCCGCGGTGAGCGCCGGATCGCGCGCCGTCAGCACGGCCGCATGCAACGCGCCGGCAAGTCGAAGCGACACGGCAGCTGTTCGCGGCGACCCCGGCCATCCGTCTGTGAGCTGCGCAACGATCCCGCCCGCGGCGATGTCGTCGGCCGCGCGCGCCAGCAAGTCGCGGGTGAAAGGCGAGCCGAATTCGCCGCAGAACCGCGATTGCAGCCGGAATTCCTCAAGCACCGAGACCATGTCGGAAGTTATGCTCTTATGCGTTCAGCTATGCCAGCCTGTTGCCTCGCACGCGCGTTAAATCGTAGCACCGCTTCATGCGCAGACCCTTGCAGCTTTCGCTGATGCTCGCAGGCGGCGGCGGCGCTTGGTATGGTTTGTTCCAAAACAATGGCTGGACCGCTGCCATTGGCGGCATCGCCTTCCTCATAGGCGGCATTGTCCGGATCGCGGGCCCCGCGTGCGACACTTACCGGGATAGTGGGAGGGACGTGGGTCACGATATGGGTCCGCCGCAGGACGGAGACTAGCTAGGGCGTCACGACCAAGCGCCCGATCACCTTGCCGGCGCGCAAATCGTTCAGCGCAGCGTTCACCTGGTCTAGCGGCCGCGTCGCCACCGGCACGTCCGGCGCGCCCTTGCTGTTCACGAGGTCCAGCAGTTCGGCGATCTCGTTCAGGCTGCCGACATAGCTGCCCTGAATCGTCAGAGCCTTCATCGGGAAGAACGGCGTTGGTACGACGACGTCGCCGCCATAGAGGCCGACGACAATCACCTTGCCGCCCTTGATCGTTGCATCGACGCCCAGCTTCACGGTTGGCCCCGCGCCGACGAAATCGACTACGGCCCACGCGCCGCCGCCCGTCGCCGTCCGCAACTGATCGACCACGTCCTTCGCTGCGCCATCGATAACGTGCGCTGCGCCAGCTTTCAGCGCCGCCTCGCGCTTAGCCGGATCGATATCAACGACAATCGCAGACTTGCCGCCCATCTTCTTGTGCAACGCCAGCGCCATCAGGCCGACGCCGCCGGCGCCGATCATCACCACCGGCTCGTCGGCCAGCGTGTCGCTGACCTTCTTCAGCGCGCCATAGGCAGTCACGCCCGAACACGCCAACGGCGCTGCGCGCTCGGGTGACAGGCCGCCAATGCCGAACAGGTAACGCGCGTGCGGCACGATCAGGTGCGTCGCGAACCCGCCGCCTCGGTGGATGCCCACGCTGCACGGCTTCACGCAAAGATTTTCCTCGCCGCGCCGGCAGACGACACACTGACCGCATCCCATCCATGGATGCACCAGCCGCACGTCGCCGACGCTGACCCCTGTGACGTCAGGCCCGATAGCGACAACCTCGCCGACGTTTTCGTGGCCCATCGTCAGCGGAAGTTTCACGCCGCGATCCTGCAGCTTGAGCTTTTGCCCGCCGCCGATGTCGTAATAGCCGTCCCAGATATGCAGGTCGGAATGGCAGACGCCAGCCGCGATGACGCGCAGCACGATTTCCGAGCCCACGGGCGTAGGCGTCGCGCGTTCCGTTCGCTGCAATGGCGCGCCACATTCGCAGACATCGTAGCTGTGCATGAAGGTCTCCCGGGGCAGCGTCTAATGCGCTGGCTCGGACAGACTATCCTGCAGGCGAGCGACCGCAAGCGACCACTTCAGACGTGTTCAGCAACCAGCCATGTTGGCGAGCGCGTGCTCGATCTGCTTCGGCGGCGCCTCGCGGAGATCCTTGCCAACTTCGGCCCTGATTGCGGACTTGAGTCTCGCGGAATAGTCGCCGCGAATTGCCCCCAGAAACCGCGGCGAGGCGAACAGCACGATCCCGAGGGCGTCCTTGCCGCCCTTGTGCCGGCCAACCAGTTCGTCGAGGCGCGTTGCGAGGCGGGTGGCGAACCGGCGCTCGCCCTGTTCATGATAGTCGTGCCCGGCCAAGGCCGTTTTTCCGCCGGCGGGCTCGGCATAGTTGGCGCCTGCGCCACCGTCCTGCGTGAACGACTTGCTGTCGGCATCGTGGATTTCGAGCATTTCCAGCCTGACGGATCCATCATTGCTGGCATTTCGATAGACGACCGCGCCGCCGCCGTCGGCCGCGACGACCAGAGTTCCGTGTTCGACGATCATTGGAATACCTTCCGGCTGCGAGGCGGCCCCGCGCAGAGGCCGCACACATGCGCAGACTAGAGTAACGCCGTCCGGTCAACTTGAGTTGCGTCAAGCGGGCCGCGCTCTGATCGGCGAACTTCCTTCAGAGCGTCTTGCGGGCCAGTTGGTCGACACGGCCCACCAGCGTCGGGATGCGATGCGCGCCATGCATCCGCTTCACGCCCGATACCGCCTCGCTAAGCGTGACACCGGCGCACGTCACCCAGAGCGGGCTCGTGCTGTCGCCGCGCGTGACCTGCTCCACCCACTGCTCGGCTCCAGCAAAGCGCGACTTGGCCACGCCGACAACGGCGGTACGTCCACGCAGCGCCTCGAACAGGTGCGCGCCGAGACCCTTGCGACCGTCGGTATCGAGCCAGACATAACCGTCGATCACCAGGATACGCGGCCGCTCGGGCAGCATGGCCAGGACGGACATGATCAGCGGCAATTCGCGCCGGTGGAATTCGCCGGGGGCGTACTCTTCGGCGCGGCCTGCGCGATGCGTGAACTCCGCGATCGGCGCGGGCGACGTCCAGTCGTCCGCCGTCAGGCAAGCGGCCACCGAGGCTTCCCCCGCATATGCGGCATCAAGAATGGCGATCACGGGGCGGTTTTCTGCGGCAAGGCCAGCGCCGCGGGGGCAGCAAACCGGATCATGTCCTCACACTCCAACCGATTCCGGCCCCCCGGTTCCCACGAACATGCCCGACCCGTCCAGCGCCGCAAGGCCAGTCTGCAGCTCAGGAAATCTACAGCTATCGAGTCACCACCGCGTCCGCCTCGACCTCGACCAGCCAACCTGAATTGATCAGCGCACTGGTGCCGAGGAAAGACGTTGCGGGTTCGATATCCTTGAACACCTCGCCATGCGCCTCGCCGGCTTCCTTCCAGCGGCTCATGTCGGTCAGGAACACGCGCGTGCGCACCACGTCCTTGATGTCCGCGCCAGCCTGCACCAGCGCGCCCTCGATGATTTCGAGGCAGCGCATTGTCTGCGCCTTCACGTCGCCCGGGGCCGCCACGCCGCCATCCGGTGCGATCGGCGCGCAGCCTGAAACGAATACCATGTCGCCCACACGCACGGCGCGCGAGAAGCCTAGCCCCAGCTTCGATCCGCTGGGGACTTTCATCATATCTCTGGCCATGATCAGGCCCGCTCGATCGCCATGGCGATTCCCTCGCCGCCGCCGATGCAGAGCGCAGCCATGCCGCGTTTCTTGCCCTTCTGCTCAAGCGCGTTGATCAGCGTCACCAGCACCCGCGCGCCCGAAGCGCCGATCGGGTGGCCGAGCGCGCAGGCCCCGCCATTCACATTTACCTTGTCATGGCTGATGCCGAGTTCTTTCATCGCGATCATCGGCACGACCGCGAACGCCTCGTTGATCTCCCAGAGATCGACATCAGACGCCTGCCAGCCGGCCTTTTCGAGCGCCTTCTTCATTGCGGGCACCGGGGCCGTCGTGAAATAGGCCGGCTCGTGGCTATGCGCGCCGCTCGCCACGATTGTCGCCAGCGGCTTCAGCCCGCGCTTCTTCGCTTCCGACGCGCGCATGAGAACCAGAGCGGCGGCGCCATCCGAAATGCCGGACGCGTTCGCCGCAGTCACCGTACCGTCCTTCGAGAAGGCGGGACGCAGGGTCGGAATCTTTTCCGGCATCGCC
>CAIKXW010000417.1 GCA_903831485.1 uncultured Alphaproteobacteria bacterium
CTGGGGAGCGGAAGACGCCTGGCTCGCCGACTCCAAGCATCCCGCCTCCCGCTACTCCGGCGACCGCGAGCTGCAGGGCGATCTCGGCGCGGTCCAGATGGGCCTCATCTACGTCAACCCGCAGGGCCCGGACGCCAATCCCGATCCGCTGCTGTCTGCGCGCGATATCCGCGAAACCTTCAAGCGCATGGCCATGAACGACGAGGAGACCGTGGCGCTCGTCGCCGGCGGTCACACCTTCGGCAAGGCCCATGGCGCCGGTCCGGAAAGCCATGTCGGCAAGGAGCCGGAAGGCGCCGAAATCGAGCTTCAGGGCCTCGGCTGGATCAATTCGTTCGAGAGCGGCATGGCGGGTCACACCATCACGTCAGGCATCGAAGGCGCGTGGAAGCCGAACCCCACCAAGTGGGACATGGGCTATCTTGAAACCCTGTTTGGCTACGAGTGGGAGCTGACCAAGTCTCCCGCAGGCGCGCACCAGTGGAAGCCCAAAGGCGACGCTGGCCGCAACGTGGTCGACGCCGCGGATCCGACCAAGATGCACCAGCCGATGATGACCACGGCTGACATGGCGATGCGCATGGACCCGGCCTACGAGAAGATCTCGCGCCGCTTCCTCGCCAATCCGGCGGAATTCGCCGACGCCTTCGCTCGCGCATGGTTCAAGCTGACCCACCGCGACATGGGCCCGAAGTCGCTCTACAAGGGCAAGCTCGTTCCGAAGGAAACGCTGATCTGGCAGGACCCGATCTCGGGCTCTCCTTCAACGATTTCAGTTGCTGACATCGACGCGCTCAAGGGCAAGATTGCCGCGACAGGTCTGTCGGTTCGCGAACTCGCTGAAACCGCGTGGGCCTCGGC
This sequence comes from uncultured Alphaproteobacteria bacterium, assembly GCA_903831485.1. The sequence continues at coordinate 862 of CAIKXW010000417.1, forward strand.
CTCAACCTTCCGCGGTTCCGACAAGCGGGGCGGCGCCAACGGCGCGCGCATTCGCCTGGCGCCTCTGAAGAGCTGGGAAGTCAACAAGCCGGCCCAGCTGGCCAACGTCATCGCCGCCCTTGAAGGCGTGCAGAAGGACTTCGGCGCGAGCAAGGTCTCGCTCGCCGACCTTATCGTGCTCGGCGGCGTGGTTGCCATCGAGAAAGCGGCCAAGGGCGCCGGCGTCGAGGTGAAGGTTCCCTTCACGCCGGGCCGCGCCGACGCGACGCAGGACGAGACGGAAGTCGAATCCTTCGCCTGGCTTGAGCCCAAGTCGGACGGCTTCCGCAACTATGTGCGCAAACCGATCATGGCGATCGAGGACCATCTGGTCGATCGCGCCCAACTGCTTGGCGTGACCGGTCCGGAGCTGACCGTGCTGATCGGCGGCCTGCGCGTGCTGCAGGTCGGCGACGACAAGCTCGGCGTGCTGACGAAGACGCCGGGCACGCTGGACAACGCCTGGTTCGTGAACCTGCTCGACATGGGCACGAAGTGGGAAACCGTCGAAGATCGTAACGACAACCTGTTCGCAGGCCGCGACCGCAAGTCAGGCGACGTGAAGTGGCACGCCACCCGCGCCGACCTGGTCTTCGGCTCGCATTCGCAGCTCCGCGCCTTCGCGGAAGTCTACGGCGCGAACGACGCAAAGGAAAAGTTCGTGAAGGACTTCGCGGCGGCGTGGACCAAGGTGATGAACGCCGACCTTTTCGATCTGAAAGCCTAACCGCACACAGACACGCATCCAGATCGGACCTCAAACGTTCTGGATGCTGACTGACCCTGCCTGTGGGAAGCATAGGAGGAACTGCCCCGGGCTTCGCGCCCGGGGCTTTTTTCGTGCCGCCGCAGGGCTTTCGCATGGGGTTTCTGCACGTATGATCTCAAAAGTTACCAGCGGGCATCGTGGAGAGAAGCGCATGCGTCGGCGAGACATGATGAAGGGCGCGGGCGCGCTTGGCCTGGTCGGGCTTGCCGGATGCCAGTCTTCGCCGATGGCTGCGCCGGACGCTGCGGGCTTCGCTGATGCAGGCCTTGAGCAGGCCTTCCTCTATGCCTATCCGCTCTACGAGATCGCGCGGACCGGGCAGAACCGCGCAGCGCAGCCGGGCCTCAACCGCATGGGCCATCGCGCCGCGCTCGCCGACGCATCGATGCGCGCGATCACGGCGCCGAACAACGACACGATCTATTCGTCTGCACAGCTCGAGCTTTCAGGCGGACCAATCGAGGTCAACGCGCCGACCGATCTCGCGCGGTACTTCAACATCAGTTTCATGGACGCATTCACAGACAACTTCGCGGCTATCGGCACAGGGCCGACAAAGGGACGAGGCGGACGTTTCTGGATTGCGGGTCCCGACTGGATGGGAGCTGCGCCGGCGGGCGTGACGGTCCTGAGATCGAGCACGAACGATGTCTGGATGCTGGGTCGCATCGTGGTCGAGGGACCGGCAGACCTTCCAGCGGCGAAGGCGTTGCAGGCCCAGATCACGATCAGCGCGACCAGCGACAAGCCCGCGCGCGCATTTGCCGTGAAGACAACAAGCGCGGAGGATGCGGAGAACTTTCTCGCCGTGGTCAACGAGATGCTCTCCCGCTCGCCGGGCGACAAGGGGCATCTGGCGCGGCGCGGTCTGTACATGGATGTCGGCATCAGTGGCGTGGTGCAGGCCAAGCCAACGGCCCAGATGATCGCGGCATGGCAAGGCTATCTGCCCAAGGGCCTCGCCATGTTGCGCGAGACTTTCCAGTTCCGTCACCTGATCTCCGATGGCTGGAGCTATCAGGAGCGCGGCGTCGGCGAGTTCGCAGCGAGCGACAGGGTGCGCGCCGGGATTGCGCTGGGCGGACTGGCGGCGCTGCCCGAGAATGAGGCGATGTATTTCCATTCGCTGTATGAGCCCAACAGCACAGAGCGATTGAGCGGCGCGCACAGGTATGTCTGGCGCGTGCCGCCCGGCGGCGTGCCGGTGGACGCGTTCTGGTCGCTGACCATGTACCAGCCGGAAGACGATGGGCGGTATTTCTTCACTGCCAACCCGATCAACCGCTATTCGATCGGCGATCGCACCGACGGATTGGTGAAGAATGCAGACGGGTCGATCGACATCCTGATACAGCGCGACAAGCCTGACGGCGCGGTGGCCGCGAACTGGTTGCCGTCACCGGCTGGCCCTCTGCGTCTGGCCTTGCGCGCCTACCTGCCGAAGGCGGACTTGCGCGAACGACGCTGGAAGGTTCCGGCGCTCAAGCGCATCTAGTGCTGGACCACCCGCACGTAGAACGGCGGTCCGGCGCCGTTCTGATCAGGGCGCTGTGTACTTCAAGCCCATGCCTTCGATGACGCCCTTGATATGGGCGGCGGCTTCCGGCGTCGGGCCGGGATAATCGCCGGTGCCGGGCTGGTTGCCGACATAGCCGATCTCGGCCCAGCCTTCGGTTGTGGTGTAGTAGGCGCCGAGGGTGAGCGAGCGGAAGCGGTTGAAGAACTCGGCGGGCTTTTCGAGGCCGGGCCCGATCTTGCCCTTGAAGGCGATCTCATCGAGCAGCGTTTTCTGCGCGGCCGGATCGGCGCTGGCGAAGATGGCGCCGTTGCGGGTGCGGGATTCCTGGTCGAGCCAGGCGAGGCCGTTGATGATCAGCACGCGGTCCTTGTGCTGGTCGGGATAGGGAGCGCTCACCCATTCATTGATGAAGGCGGGGATGCCGAGTTTTGACGGCGCGGTATGGTCGCCTTCTGCCGGCAGGATGATGTCGGCGAGCGTGGAGGCGGCGACCAGTTCAGCCTCTGTCATCGTCAGCGGCCACGGGGCCGTGGTGGTGTTGAAGTCAGGATCCGTGCCGTAGCCCTTTGCCTTGATGGCTTCCATCTCGGCCCAGGTGACGCCCTTGGCGCCGTCGCCGCACGCGGCGAGCTGGCCAGCGGCCATGGCGCCCATTAGCCATTTCAGCGTGACGCGGCGATCGATCATGATCGGGCTTGATGTCATTGCCGCCTCCTACAGCTCGCCTGTGCGCAGGCGCGAGGCGATGTTGTCCGCCGAGCGCATGGCGAGGGCCATGATGGTGATGGTTGGGTTCTTGTGCGCCTTGGAGGCGAAGACGGAGCCGTCTGTCAGGTAGAGATTGTCGACGTCCCAGGTCTTGCCGAACTGGTTGGTGACGCTGTCGCGCGCGTCTGCGCCCATGCGGGCGGTGCCGACCTCGTGGATGATCTCGCCGCCCTTGGAGATGGCTTTTGCAGGTTCGCCGGGCTCGGAGACGAGCGTGCCGCCGAGCTTGTCGATCAGCTCCTTCATCGACGTCTGGAAATGCTTAACCTGTTTCATCTCGTAATCGGACCAGGCGAAGTTGAACTTGAGGACCGGGATGCCGAACTTGTCCTTGGTGTCGGTGTCGATCGAGCAATAGGAGTTGGCGTTCGGGATCATCTCGCCGCGCTGGGTGAAACCGATGCGCGCGCCGTAGCGGCGTTTGACGTCTGCGCGGAGCGATGAGCCGTAGCCGTCGAGGCCAGAGCCCACGCCCATGCCGGGGTCCCCGAATGAGCCGCCGATTTCGACGTGGTAGCCACGGGGCGTGCCTACCTCGCCGTTCTGGATGCGCTTGTAATCCCAGAACGGGATGTACGCGTGCAGGCCCATGGCGCCGTCTTCATTGTAACGCGGGCGGCCTTCAAGTTGTGGGAAGTAGGCTGACATGTTCGAGCCGACGGTATCCATCAGGTTGCGGCCGACCTGCCCGCTGGAATTGGCGAGACCTTCGGAGCGGCCATTCGGCGTCGAGTTGAGGAGGATACGCGCCGTCTCGCCCGTTGAAGCGGCGACGACGACGACGCGCCCCTTGGCTTCCTTGTGGCTACCCGTGGCCTTGTCGATGTAGCGGACGCCGGTCGCCTTGCCGGTCGCATCAAGGAGCACTTCGTAGACCATGGCGCCGGTAGCGATGGTGAGCTTGCCGGTGGCCTTTGCCCACGGGATCAGCGACGTCGTGGTCTGGAAGGCGGCGCCGATGCCGCAGCCGCGACCGCAGGCGGAGGCCCAATAGCACGGCGAGCGTTCGTCGATCTGCTTTGTGAGGATGGCGCGGCGCGCGGCGACGACGGGGATGTTGATCGCATCGCCGCCGGCCTTGAGGAAAGTCTCCCACACGCGGAATTTCGGCGGCGTTTGCAGCACGCCGGGGCCGGAGTTGGGATGGTTCTCGAGGCCGTCGTTGGAGCCGTAGACGCCGACAAGCTTTTCCGTCTTGTCGTACCAGGGGGCGATGTCGTCGTAGGTGACAGGCCAGTCAAAGCCGAGGCCGTCGCGCGTCTTGGGCTTGAAGTCGTACTCGCCCATGCGGAAGGAATTGCGCGCCCAGTGATTGGTGCGCCCGCCCAGCATGCGCGAGCGCCACCACATGAACTCCGACCCTTCGGCCATGGTGTAGGGCTCGCCGGGCATATCCCAGCCGCCATCGACCGTGGCGTCGTAATAGCCGAAGCGCTTGTCCGGCGTGCCGACACCGCGCAGGGGTGCATCCATTGCCATGTTGAGCATGGGCGACTCGCCGGGATCATAGCTCCTGCCCGCCTCCAGCATGAGCACGCTGGCGCCAGCCTTGGTGAGCACCCAGGCGGCCATTGCGCCGCCTGCGCCGGAGCCGACGACGACGGCGTCGTGGGGTTCGTCTGGCGTCATGGTGCGGCTCCCCTGAGCGCGGCCATTTTTGGCCTGCGTTTGGGCCAGACTAGCGTGCGCAGGCGGGATGTCGACTGGCAGGAATGACAGCTGCGACCGGAGGCGCTAGGCTGGGCCGCATGACACACACGCGCACCCTCATCGCCTTCAACACCGCAACCGCCAGCGAGAACAAGATTCACGACGATGCGGTGGCGAGCCGGTTCGGATTCACGGGCGGGCTGGTGCCGGGGGTGGATGTCTTCGCCTATCTCGCGCACGCGCCTATGGCTGCGTGGGGCAAGGACTGGCTGGCGGGTGGCCAGATGCGGGCGCGGTTCACCCGGCCTGTCTATGACGGCGATCTGACGACGGTTGAGTCCGAGGCGGACGGCGTGGACGGGATGGTGATGCGCGTCCAGGCGCGCGGCGAAGCGTGCGCTGCCGGATCGGCGCGGCGTACGGGTGCGCCGGCGCCGGCCCAGTTCCTGGGCGTCGCCGAGATGCCGACGATGGAGACGCGGCCCAAGGCTTCGTTGGGGAGCCTGAAGGCTGGCGCCACGCTGGGGACGTTGAGGGACATATATACGCGGGAGGTTGGGCTCGAGCATATCGCAGCGGTGCGGGATGATGCGGCGCTCTATGACGGAGGACGCATCGCAAACGCGGCCTGGCTGTTGCGGCGAGCGAACTATGTGCTGGCCGACAATGTGAAGCTCGGGCCGTGGATACATGTCGAGAGCACGATCGACACGCACTCGTTGCTGATGGACGGGGAAGAGCTGGAGGTGCGCGCTGTCGTGGCAGACAATTCGGACTCGAAGGGCCACCTGATCGTGACGCTGGATGTGCAGATGCTGTCCGGCGCTCGCCACGTGATGAGTTGTCGCCACTGGGCGATCTATGAGCCTCGGCAAGTACGGGAGCGGGCTGGATGATGTGTGGCGAGCCCCGCTCTTGCCGCTCACACTGATGCGCGGCAGCCCGGGGGCTCGCGGTCCAGAGCGCTAGAAAGTCGCGTAGCCCTTGGCGGTGATGTAGCTGCGCAGTTCGGCGATGCGGGTCTCGGGGTTGGGGTGGGTGGACATCCATTCGGTGGGGCGATCAGTGGACGCAGCGCCCATTTTCTCCCACAGGCGCACCGACTGTTTCACGTCGTAGCCGGCGGTGTGCATGTAGTCGACGCCGAGCTTGTCGGCTTCGAGTTCATTGTTGCGGCTGAACGGCAGGAGGATGCCGATGGTGGCGCCGGCGCCGAGGACGCCAATCGCCATCTCCTGCTGGTCGCGCGGGAGACCGCCAAGCGCCGCGCCGCCGAGGGCGACTCCGAGCTGTGTCGCCGATTGCTGGCCAGCGCGGAGCGCGGCGTGGCGGGCGACGACGTGGCCTGCCTCGTGACCCATGACGGCGGCGATCTGGTC
>CAIKXW010000418.1 GCA_903831485.1 uncultured Alphaproteobacteria bacterium
CGTCTATCCGTTGCAGCTCGACGAGAACCAGAAGCGCAACTTCCTCCGCCTGCTCCTCGAAGGCACACGCGATGTCGCGACGCAGGCGCGCTTCTACAATACGATCACCTCGAACTGCACAAACGAGCTTGCTAAAGTTGCAGGGCTAGGCTGGCACTATTCTTGGGTGCTCACCGGCTATTCGCCCCAGCGCCTCTACGAACTCAATCTGATCCCCGGCGAGACATTCGAGTCTACTAAGCAGAGCGCGCTGCTGAAAGGCGAGATCGCCAGCTGGAACGACCTGACATCGCGTGACTTCGACCAGGCGCTGCTCGCCGAGTTGCGGCGGCGTCATGGCTCATGATGCAGCAAAACGGGGCTTGGTGGTTGCCCGCCGCCCACCTAGGTTCAGAGTCGTCGCGAGACTGGTCGCGCTGGCAGGAATGCTGATGGCGCTCGCACCGCAAGCCTTCGCAAGGGAGACCGTGAAGCAACGCATCGATGCGCTGCTCGTTGGCTCCGAACTCTACATGCCGGAGGGCGAGGGACCGTTCCCCGTCGTGCTGCAGTTTCACGGCTGCGGCGGCATGAAGAACCTGCAGGCGCGATGGGCCGATACCGCGCGCGCCGCCGGCTGGGCCGTGCTCGTCGTCGACAGCTATGGCCACCGCCGTATCGACAGGTTCGAAGCCTACGCCACCGTCTGCACCGGCCTGCAGCTCTGGGGCCGCGAGCGAGCGGGCGACCTCTACGCGATGCTCGAATGGGTGCGCACCCAAGGCTGGGCCGACGCCAGCCGCATCGCCGCCGCCGGCTGGAGCCATGGCGGCTGGACCGTGCTCGATGCCATGGCCTTGCAGCCCGGTGCGGAAGCCGAGAAAGTCACACGCCTCTCCGGCCTGCGCGACGAACCGCTCGACGGCCTCGTCGGCGCCTTCATCCTCTACCCCTGGCAAGGTTTTGGCGCGCTAGCGCCCAGCCGTGGCCTGAGGATCGATGTACCGGTCCAGGCAATCGTTGGCACAGGCGACTCCGTCGTCGGCGGTCGATACGTAGCGCGTACGCTGGCGGCCATGAAGACACCCGGCGAGCCGATCAATGTCGAACTCTTCGACGGCGCCACGCACGCCTTCGACGAGATTGAGGCCCAGGACTGGCGCGTGAGATACAGCCCGGAGCTCACGGCCAAGGCGCATGGGATGTATGCGGCGTTTTTGAAGGGGCTTGTTGTTCCGCCGCGCTGAGAGAGCCCGCCTACTCCGCTGCCTGCCTCACAGCAGCCGGGCGGTACGCGGCTGCGTCCGTCGTATGCGCGGCGTGTCCATAACTCGCCAGCATGCGCTCCAGCTTCCGCACCAGCATGCGATCCGCAACCTTCGCGACGCCGGGCAGGCGGCACGCGATCGCATAGAGCCCCTTCCGCACGCCAATGAATGCGCCGCATGCGAAAAACGTCGCCCAGTCGGAGGCGGTGATCTTCACGCCCATCGCCTCGGCCTTGTTCGTATCTCCATTGAGGAAGGCCTGCAGGAAGAAGATCTTCGAGAAGCGCCGCTCGATCCTGTCGAAGATCCGGCTGCCGAGTGACTTGTCCGCCGGCAGGTATGCCGCCAGCGTCGCGCGCGTTAGCTCTCCGCACGTTGCATCGTCGAACCCTTTGCGCAGCGTCTGGTCGTACCGCACCATCATGTCGACCATCTCGCGCGGTGTTGCCGGCGCAAGCTCTTCGGGTAGTCCAAGCAGGAAGCAGCGATAGCGCGACAACTCCACACGCGCCCGCTCCACCTCGGTGTACTCGAAGCGACCTTGTCCGGTGATCTTGAACGCCAGCAGGAATGTGCCGATGAGGCCCGCCGGCATCTGGTCCACCTGCGGAATCGGAATGCCGAACGTCTTCACGTCCCACACGTTGGAGCGCCTCAGCGCGTTGAACCGGACCATCGAATGCATCAGTCGCACCATCGCCGCGGACTTGAAGCCGGGGCCGAAGCGCTCGAGTGCGCCGGGCAGGGTGGAAGTGATGAAGAAGCTCGCCGTGTCCTTCACGCGCCGCGCAGCCGTGTCGTGCGACAGCGTGCCGGTCAGCGCCATCGGCAGGGCGGAGTACTTGTTCATGAAGGTCGCGATGAACGCGCCGCGGATCACGAAGGGCGAATAGTTGGCGGCGTCTTCGCGGCTCTGCCGCGCGCCTTCTTCCACCAGCTTCATGTCGACCCAGTCGGGCGTCGCCTCCATGGCGCGGATGAAGTTGACCAGTTCGAGCGGCGCCTCCGGAACAGACCCGATGCCGTGATCGCATGCCTGCGTCAGCATTGATGTCAGGCCGCGGAATCCATAGGTCGGCATCAGAGCCGCATAGGCATCCGCCACCGTGTCGCCCAGCATGGTGTAGGCGCGCATGCGCTCCACCTTCGTCGCGTCGGCCAGCACCTCCGCGCGCATATGGTCGAGCTTGCCCTTCGGCTGCCCCTCGATCACCGGCTCATCGGCAAACCGCTCCGGCTTGATGTCGAAATCGACATCGCCATAGAGCGCGGGCAGGGCCGTCTTCTGCGAAGCAACCTTTGCCTGAAGCTGTTCAAGCGTGAGCATCGGCGCGGGTCCCTGTGGTTGCGCAGGCCTGATGCTCAGCTTGTGGCAACTGCCAGTTTCCGCAAGTGTGTCGTTGCGGAAAGAAACTACTCAAGCGCCTGGCTGGCGTTCGGCTTCGACTGCAGCTGGATGTAGTTCTGGATGCCCATCTGGTTGATGAGATCGAACTGCGTCTCGATGTAGTCGACGTGCTCCTCCTCATTGTGGAGGATCTTGTAGAAGAGGTCGCGTGAGCCGTAGTCTCGCACCTTCTCGCAATGCTCGATCGCGTCGCGGAGGACGGGGATGGCTATCTGCTCCGTCTTCATGTCGCACTCGAGAATCTCTTTAACGTTCTCGCCGATGAACAGCTTTCCGAGGTCCTGCAGGTTGGGCAGGCCTTCGAGGAAGAGGATGCGCTCGATCAGCCAGTCAGCGTGATGCATCTCCTCGATCGATTCGTCGTGTTCCTTCTTGGCCAGTTCCGAGACGCCCCAGTCCCGCAGCATCCGGGAATGCAGGAAATACTGGTTGATCGCGGTCAGCTCGTTCTTGAGCGCCTGATTCAGGAATTCGATGACCTTCGCGTCGCCCTTCATGGCGCTGTTCCTTTGGATTGTGGACCGCGCAGCGGGAGAGGCGGCCGCTTTGATCATAACGCACGAGAGGCCTCAAAGACGCCGACTCTCGACGCTTCGCAAGTTGTTTTTATTGGATATTTCTGAGAATGCGAGGAGTTTTCGTTCGCAAGTTGGACGCCACTAGCCTACTCGGCGTGCACCATTTCACGGGGAGCATCCGTGCCGGACTGCTCGCGGATCATTCCGCAAACCGTCTCGCAGCACTTGCCGCAATTGATCGTCGTTTCGTGGTGGCGGTGAACCTGCGCAGGCGAGCGTGCGCCCGCCGCAATCGCGTCGTTCACTTTCGCTGTATTGAGGGCCCGACACACGCAGATGATCATGCGAATGATTTGCACCGATGTGCGAATGATTGTCAATCGCCCTCATTCAGCAAACTGCACGCCAGGGCGTCGCAGTCGCTTTCCCGGCATGGATTTACCGTGCCGCCGGCCGCGGCTTGCGGGGCAGGAAGCCGGAATGGTTGGCCGCCATCATCGCAAAACTGGCCAGAATCACGGAGTTGCGCCGCATGTCCTCCGGCTGCAGGGCCTCGAAGAAGTCCATGTTGGTGTGGTGCGTCTTCGGCTCGTATTCCAGCGAATCCTGGATGAACTGGAAGCCGGGCAGGCCCGCCGCATCGAAAGACAGATGGTCCGTTCCGCCCCGGGTGAGCTGCGAGACGTGAGTCGCGCCGATGTCGCGCAGTGGCTCCAGCCACTGGCGCAGGATCGGTACGATCGCCCGGTTGCCCTGGGAGTGGATGCCGCGGATCGCGCCAGCGCCATTGTCGATGTTGAAATAGCCCTGGAAGCGGCTGTGCGCCCGCTTCACCGGGCCAACCTCGCCACGCGGATTGGTCGCCGTCGGCACGCCCCGGATTCCGCCGAAATGCTGCGCCACATAAAGCCGAGAGCCGATCAGCCCCTGTTCCTCGCCATTCCACAGCCCGATGCGGACCGTGCGCTTCAGCGGCGCGCCGGTGACCTTCAGCAGCCGCATCGCCTCCATGATCGATGAGCAGGCGCCGCCGTTGTCCGTCGCGCCAGTCGATGCGTGGAAGGAATCGAAGTGTGCGCCGAGCATCACCACTTCATCCGGAAACTCCGTTCCGCGGATCTCGCCGACCACGTTGAACATCGCGGGGTTGTCGTACCAGGCGTTGCGGATGTCCGCCTCGACCACCACCGGCTGGCCCAGCATCACCGAGCGCGCGATGCGACCATAGTGCTCCGCCTCAATCGCGATGCGCGGCAGCTGTCTTGCCGGGTCATCCGTCCGCCCGCCACCAAGAACGTTGACGACGCCATGACCCTTGTTGGTCGAGAACACACCGAGCGCGCCTTCCTCGAAGAAGAAGAGATTGCGGTTGTAAGGTTGCGGAGCATTCGGATTGGGGCCTGTCGGCCCGGGCGATCCAGGCGGCGAGCCATTCTCCGGCGGCCGTGCGGGGTTCTCCAGCGCGTCGAGATCGCTGTCGCCCAGCCGTTTGGCTACAGGCTCCCACTGGGCGCGCATGTTGATCGGCGCCTGGCCCATCACCCACTTGCCGCGCAACTTGCCGGAGTACTTGGCGCGAAGCTCAGCCTCGTCTGTCTCGGTGACCATGACGCATTCGCCGCTCACCAGTCCGTTGGTGCCCGGCGTCCACCCGATCGACATGCCGCTGATCGGGAAGGCGTTCGGCGTGGTGGCGTGCAGGTAGAATTTCTCGTTCGACCATCCGCGCGGAAAACC
>CAIKXW010000419.1 GCA_903831485.1 uncultured Alphaproteobacteria bacterium
ACCGCCTGGATGCAGGACGCCGCGAAAGACGCGACGACCCTGATGTCGCCGGAAGCCGAGCCGACCGCCTACGCCAAGAAAGCCGGCGAAGTCGCCCAGTCCGCGATGCAGGACATCCCCGCCCGCCTGTTCGCCTACGCTGAAGTTGCCAAGAAAGCCCAGACGGACCTTCTCGACACGGTTGTCACCCTGACCCCGAAAGCGGTCGAGGAAGCTACCGCGCAGACGAAGGCCGCTGTGAAGTCCGCCGCCAAGAAAGTCTCTTAAGACTCTCTTCGCTGGCCGCGGGTCCGGGCCTTCGGACTCTGCGGGTCGGCTACTGACACGATGAAGGGCGCGTTGAGTTGGCAACCCGACTCCGCGCCCGTTTCGTTTGTAGCGTCCCTTGTCGAGTAGCCGGAAAGCAGTTCGTGCTGCATCGCACACTCGCCTCGTGAACCGGCGCATGGCTAACTGACCTTGGCCGATCCACGTAGTTCGTCGGCCGCGTAGAGTACGCGTAGAGTGATGGAAAGGCGCGCTTCCTCGAAGCGCGTCTTTCTCATGCCTGGCGCTCAGGCCTTGCGGCGAAGCTTCAGGATGTTGGACGACGGCCGCGCCTCGGCTTCCACCTTCTCGATCTCGGAAGAGGGGATCGGGCGGCTGTAGAGGAAGCCCTGCACTTCCGTGCAGCCGAGCCCGGCAAGGATCGTCGCCTGCTGCTCGTTCTCGACGCCTTCGGCTGCGACACGCATGCCGAGGTCGCGAGCCAGGGAGATGACTGCGCGCACGATCGCCTGGTTCTCGACCGACGTGTCGATGTCGCGCACGAAGCGCTGGTCGATCTTGATCTTGTCGAACGGGAAGGCGCGAAGGTAGCTCAGCGACGAATACCCCGTGCCGAAATCGTCGAGCGCGATCTTCACGCCGATTTCGCGCAGCGCATGCAGCGTTCGGATGTTGTGCTCGGTCTCATCCATCAGCACGCTCTCGATGATCTCGATCTCGAGCCTGCTTGGATCGAGCTGTGATGCAGCTAACGCGCCAACCACCGTCGCGACCAGCGACGGGTTGTGCATCTGCGCGGCCGACAGGTTCACGGCCACCGTCACATCATCGCGCCATTGCGCGGCTTCCTCGACCGCCTTGCGGATCACCCATTCCCCAAGCGGCACGATGATGCCGGTTTCCTCGGCGCAGGGGATGAACACGGCCGGCGACACCAGTCCGTGGCCCGGGCGGTTCCAGCGCAGCAGCGTCTCGTAACCCGCAACCTTGCGTGTCCGCGTGTTCACTAGCGGCTGGAAGTAGACGTCCATCGCCTCGTTGGCCAATGCGCTGCGCAAATCGGTTTCGAGGTCTGCGCGGACGCGAGCATTCTGTTCCATGCCCGGCTCGAAGAAGCGCGCGCACCCTCGGCCCTGCGCCTTGGCGCGATAGAGCGCGAGCTCCGCGTTCTTCATCAGGATGGCCGGATCGGTTCCGTTGTCGGGCGCGAGCGCAACGCCAACGCTCCCGCCGGCGAGGATTTCCTTCCCATTGAGCGTCACGGGGGCAAGCAGCGCATCGACGATCAGTTCGGCGATTTCTCCGGCTTCATCGGCGACAGCATCGCGCTTGAGGACAGCAAACTCGTCGCCGCCCAGACGCGCAAGGAATGCGTTCTGACCGACGCAGTCGCGAAGACGCTCCGCCACAGCCTTGAGGTAGGCATCGCCCAGAGGATGTCCCTGCGTGTCGTTAAGCGCCTTGAAGTTGTCGAGATCGATCACGAACAGCGCAAAGCTCTCGTCGCGTTCCTTGGCGGCTTCCTCGGCCATCTCCAGCTGGCGTACAAGCATGGCGCGGTTTGGAAGATCGGTCAGAGTGTCGTATTCGGTGACGTAGGCGATGCGCGCGTCCGCATCGCGCGAGCGGGTGATGTCGGAGCATACGCCGCGCCAGCCGCCATCGGCCATGGGCTGTCCACTCATCGACCACCAGGCTTCACGCGAACCGATCGTGACCCGCAGGATTTCGTCGCGGAACGGTTTGCGGGCTTTGAGGAATTCCTGCAGCTGATGCACCGACTCCGGCGCAAAAAGCGCGAGAAAGCTGCCGCCCTCCAGCTCGTGATGCGACAAGCCGGTCGCATCGACGAAGCGCTGCGAGGCCTTGGCCAGCCTGCCGTCGCTGTCGATACGCCACAACCAGTCGGTCGAATGCGCCTCGAAGTCTTGTAGAAGCAGGTCGGCGGTGGCCTTGGCTTCCTCTATTGCCGCAGTGGCCAATTGACGGCGAGTATCGGAAGCATGGTTGGCGGCGGCAAAGCGTTGCAGCGCAATGACGCCAGCGCCGAGCAGCAGGGCTGCGTTGAACGACCAGTGATGGCTGCCGAGCATCATCCCGGCTGCTGCGCCGGCGGCGATCGCCAGCGAGTAGCCAAGCGAGGCGAGCGGAAAACTGGAATGGAGCAGCGCGCCGACGCAGAGGATCGCCGCGGTGAAAATGCCGAGGAGCAGCGCATGCTCTTCCGTGCTCGCCGCGATAAGCACGGCGATCATCCCGCCCCACAGCACGCCCGACAGGAGCGTGTAGCGAACAATGCGCCCATCCTCGATATTCGCGTCGAGCTGTCCAGCAGGCCGGCGCGCCTCGCGCATGCGGATGAAGATGAGGACGGCGCTGGTGTAGCACCACACAAAGACCAACGGCATGCCCGCATGGCCCCAGAAGGCAAACGTCAGCACGACGGCGTTGAGGAGGGAAT
>CAIKXW010000420.1 GCA_903831485.1 uncultured Alphaproteobacteria bacterium
CCGTGGGACGGGATGAACCGCTTCTACCGGATGCACCTCACCATTCCTGGCAAGCTGAATGTCGTCGGCGCGGGTCTCGTCAGCAATGCCTCCGTAGGCATCGGACATACCGAGCACATCGCGTGGACGCACACCGTCTCGACGGCGCGCCGATTTGGCATGTTCGAACTGACGCTCGATCCGAACGATCCGACGCGGTACATTTATGACGGCGTTTCAACGCCGATGACGAAGATGGAGGTTACTGTCGAGGTGAAGGGCGAGGCGCCGGTAACGCGCTCGCTATACACGACTCGCTTCGGTGCAGTGGTTGAAACGCAGACCTTCCCGTGGACGAAGACGCAGGCCTACGCCTTGCGCAACATTCCTCAGGGCGTTCGCTCGGCGGACCAGTACATCGCGCTGTGGCAAGCCAAGAACGTGCAGGAGCTGAAGGCCGCGCTCGGCAAGTATCAGGCGACGGGATTCAACACGACTGCCGCGGATGCGGGTGGCGAATCCTTCTTCGGCGACATGGGCATGATGCCCAATGTCTCGAAATCGCTTGGCGACAAATGCGCGAAGTCCGACCTAGCAAAGAAACAATGGGCCGAAACGCGCGTTCCCGTGCTCGATGGCTCAACTTCCGCCTGCGAGTGGGCGACGGATCGCGACTCCACCGCTACCGGTGTGTTCGGGGCCAACAGCACGCCACACCTGTTCCGTTCCGACTATGTGAGCCAGAGCAATGACAGCCACTGGCTGACCAACCCGAACCAGCCGCTCGCCGGCTTCAGCCCGATCTTCGGCGATGAAGCGACGGCGCGCTCGATCCGTACGCGGCTCGGCATCGACATCGTCAATGACCGCGTCGCGGGCAAGGACGGCCTGCCCGGCGCGAAGTTCAATCTCGCGACGCTTCAGGGCGCCCTCTACCAGAACCGCCACCTCGGCGCAGAGATTGCGCGCGACGATCTGGTGAAGCACTGCAAGTCACTTGGCGATGAAAAGCTTGGGCCCGCCTGCGCAGCTCTCGCCGGTTGGGACATGAAGGTGAACCTCGACAGCCGAGGCGCACACCTGTTCCATCTGTTCGCCGAGAATGGCGGCCTGCAGTTCAAGGTCCCCTTCAATCCGGCCGATCCAGTCAACACGCCCAACACGCTCGACCTCGCCAACCCGAAAGTGACCGAGGCGCTGCGCAAGGCGGTCGATCGTCTGGCCGAGCTGCGCATCCCGGTCGATGCGCGCCTCGGTGACGTTCAGCGCGAGACGCGTAACGGCGAACGGATCCCGATCCATGGCGGCGCCGGCCCGGAAGGCGTCTTCAACGTGATCACGGTCGAAAGCCTCGAACCCGAACTCGGCTGGACCAGCATCCGCCACGGCTCGAGCTGGATCATGACCGTCGAATTCACCCCCGACGGCCCGAAAAGCCAGGGCATCCTGACCTACTCGCAATCGGTGAATCCCAACTCGCCTCACTATTCCGACCAGACCCATGCCTATTCGCGGAAGCAATGGGATAACCTTCGGTTCAGTGAGGCTGAGGTTGACGCGGGGACGGTGTCTCGGAAGACGATCAGCGAGTAGGCGAGATACGCCTAATTCAGCGGCCTTGGCTTGACGCTACGGCTTGACCTCCAGCCCGGCTTCCTGTCCATGCGCGCATGGCCGGACCTCCGATTGCTGTTCTTCGCGGCGTGATGCTGACGCTGGGTGCTGCGCCCCTGTTCACGGGCGTGGACCTTGCGCTGGCGCGCGGGGAACGGATGGCGCTTGTCGGACGCAATGGCGCGGGCAAATCGACGCTGATGCGCATCCTCGGCAGGGCGCTCGAGCCGGACGATGGCGAGGTCTTCATGCAGCCGGGTGTGGTTGCGCGCCACCTGCTCCAGGAGCCTGACTTTTCCGGCTACGCCACCGCACTCGACTACGTCTCGGACAAGCTGGACCCGGACATGTTCTACAGGGCGGAGTCCGAACTTGGCGCGTGGGGCGTGCCATTCGACCTCGACCTGACCAAGGCTTCGGGCGGACAGTCGCGGCGCATCGCGCTCGCGCACGCCTTCGCGCACGATCCGGACATCCTCCTCCTGGACGAGCCGACGAACCATCTCGACGTGCCGGCCATCGAGCTGCTGGAACAGGAACTCAAGGCGTTTCGCGGCGCAGCCCTGATCGTCAGCCACGACCGTCGCTTTCTCGAAAACGTGTCCACGGCCGTGGCGTGGCTGCGCCAGGGCGTCGTGCGCCAGATGGACAAGGGCTACACCGCTTTCGAGGAATGGGCCGAGACCGTCGAAGCCGACGAGGAGAAGGCGCTCGATAAGCTAAACGTGCAACTTCGGGCCGAAGAGCGCTGGATGGCGCGCGGCGTCACGGCGCGCCGCAAGCGAAACATGGGCCGCGTTCGCAAGCTGCATGACATGCGCTCGGAGAAGTTGCAGCGCCGGATTGCGTTGAACGACGCCGCCAGCACGGCCAGCCTCGCGATCGATTCCGGCGCGCAGTCCGGACGACTGGTGATCGAGGCGAAGGGGCTGACAAAGCAGTTCCAGACCTCCACCGGCGTGCTGCCCATCGTCAACGATCTCTCGCTGCGCGTCATGCGCGGCGACCGCCTCGGCCTTGTCGGCCCGAACGGCGCAGGCAAGACGACGCTGCTGCGCCTTCTGCTGGGCCAGATCGAACCGGACAGCGGCAGCCTGCGCCTCGCGAAAAATCTCGACATCACCTATCTCGACCAGACCCGCGCCACGCTGAGCCCGGAGAATACGCTGTGGAACACGCTGGCGCCGCTCGGCGGCGACCAGATCATCGTGCGCGGCTATCCCAAGCACGTCGCCGCCTACGCCAAGGACTTCCTGTTCGAGAGCCGCCAGTTGCACCAGCCCGTCGGAGCGCTGTCGGGCGGCGAGCGCAACCGGCTCACCCTGGCGCTGGCGCTGGCCAAGCCGTCCAACCTGCTCATCCTCGACGAACCGACCAACGATCTCGACATCGAGACGCTGGACCTGCTGGAAGACATGCTCGCCGAGTATGACGGGACGCTCCTGCTGGTCAGCCACGACCGGGCCTTCATCGACAATGTAGTTACTTCGGTGCTGACCCCGCAGGGCGGCGGCCAATGGCTGGAAACGCCGGGTGGCTACACCGACTATCTTGCCCAGGCGGGCGCCGCGTCGCCCGCATCGCGACGCACGGCCCACAAGACGCTGCCACCGCTCGCAACGGCGGCAAAAGCACCGGCCGCCAAGCTCAGCTACAAGGAAGCGCGCCGGCTGGATGAACTCGAGCGCCTGATGCCGGAACGCCAGGACGAGATTACCCGGCTGGAAGACGAGATGGCTGACAGCAGCCTGTTTACCAAGGATCCGAAGGCATTTCACGCTCGCGCCAACCGGCTCGCAGCGGCCCGGAGCGAGATCGCTTCCTATGAAGCCGAATGGATCGTTCTTGAGGAAAAGCGTGAGGCGCTGGCTCGAGGCTGAGGCCGCCGGACGTCGGCCGACACCCCGTTTCGGGTGCGCTGGACCGCAAATTACCGAGCGGAAGCAAGCGTTTTCTTAACCGCGTTCAGTTATTGTTTCCCTACCCACGGGAGACCTCCACATGGCGGCCAGCGCCAACAATTTCGCGCTCTTGCTCGACCTCGCCAAGGAAGGCTCAAGTGAAAAGCGCCGTGAACTGCTGCGCCAGATCACGGATGTGTTCCTCGCCCACCCGACGGACAGATCCGAAAAAGAGGCCATGCTGTTCGACGAAATCGTCGGCGCCGTCGCCTCCGACCTCGAGACCCAGGTTCGCATCGAACTCTCGCGAAAAGTTGCGGATAGCACGGGCCCGCTCCGCCGCACCGCCCGCCGCCTCGCGATGGACGAGATCGAAGTCGCCCGCCCCGTGCTGGAGCGTTCACGCTCGCTGACCGAGAGCGACATTCTCGAGGTCATCGACAAGAAATCGCAAGACCACATGCTGGCCGTGACCAAGCGTCCGGACATCGGCGAGAAAGTGTCCAGCGCCCTCGTCAAGAAGGGCGAAGACCACGTCGTGGTCTCGCTGCTGCAGAACGCCACCGCGAAGATCGATCGCGAGACCTATGAGCGCGTCGCCGAGCGCGTCGAGACAAGCCCGGTGCTGCATGCCCCCTTCGTGCGCAATGCCAATGTGCCGCTCGACATGCTCAACACAGTCTATATTCGCGTCGAAGGAGACCTGCGGCGCGAAATCATGCGGAAGTTCCACGGCGTGTCCCCCGCCGAACTGGAAGCGGCGCTGGAAGCAAGCCGCACGCACCTGTCGTCCGCCTACGGCGCTCTGCCGTCCGACTATGCGCTGGCCCAGGATCATGTCTCGAAGCTGTCGAAGTCAGGCGCGTTGAAGCCTGCCGTGCTGGTTCAACTTTTGCGTGAAGAACGGCGCACAGCCTTCATGATCGCATTTGCCCAGATGGTGGATGTGGATTTCGAACTCGGCCAGCGTCTCGTCGACGCGCAGGATCTCGACGCCCTTGCAATGCTGTGCCGGGGCGCCGGTTTCGACCGCGGCCTTTTCGTCACGATCTGCATCATGGTCGCCAACGCCGGCGGCGGCCTGAGCAGGACCGAGGAATTCGGACAACTCTACGAACAGGTGCCTGTCGCCGCAGCCCAGCGCGCGCTGCGATTCTGGAAAGTCCGCGCCAAGAACATCAACACGCAGGCGGCGTAGCCTCTCCGCGCGCATCCCGCACAGGGCGATTTTCGCCTGCTGGCGACGCTGCCTCGCCCATTAGCAGTTACACAATTGCCCCCTCCTGACCGCTCGCCTAGAGTTTACGCAGCGGGGGAAAAGGGACGTCTATGCCTAACCCCGTCATCCGTTCGCAGGCGATCAGCATTGGCGAACTTCTGCGACTTGGCGCTTTCAAGCCGGCCCGCGTTCAGCGCGATTACTGCTGGAAAGAGAATCAGCAGGCCTCCCTGCTGCAGGACCTGATTTCCGCGTTCGGCGAGTTCGGCCTGGACCCCGAGGGCGAGCAGGATCCCGACCCGGAAACACACGATGTCGGCGCCTACACGCGGTTCGAAATCGCTGACTACAATCGCGAGCTGGAAGCCACCGAACCCTACGTGTTTGTCGGCACGGTCGTGCTGCACCAGGCCGCGCAGCATTTCGACATTTATGACGGCCTCCAGCGCCTCACCACCTTCACCGTCTTCTTCGCTGTTCTGCGTGACCTCATCGAGGCCGATCGCAAGCATCCGGTGAACTCCCTCCTTGCCAACGAGGCGGGCATCTCGCGTCTCAGCCTGTCGATGAAGCACAACACGCTGGAGGCCGACATCCTCGCCCCCGGGCGCACCGCCAAGCGCCACCGCCCTCACCCGCAGCTGACAGAAGCCAGCTACTGCCTGCGCACCTGCGTGAACACGGCTCGGTCCATGCTGAAGGGCTGGTCGCCGCGCCGCCTCGCGGCATTCACCGCCTTCCTCGCCGAAGGCGCCATCGTGACAGTCACCCGCATTTCCGATCGCCGAATGGCGGGCAAGGCGTTCGTGAGCATCAACTCCGGCGGCCTGCCGCTGAAGCCTGAAGAGATCGTCAAGGGACAGTTGATCGACCTCACCTCGTCCCTGCCGGACGCAGACGACCAGGCCAAGCGCGTGCTCAATGTGTGGAACGGTATCCAGGACGATCTCGGCCCCGAAGCCTTCGACAATTTCCTGCGGTCGGTCGACTTCATCGAGCGCCGCATGCCGCAGTCGTCAGACTACTCGATCCAGCTGATGGAGCACATCCGCCGCCAGTATCCCGGACAGGCCGGCGTGCGCTGGGCGACAGACCTGCTGTTGCAGTATCGCTCCGCCTTCAAGTGGATTCACGAGGAGAACAAGGCGGAGATCGCCGATGGCGTACACGCCAGCCTGCGCCGGCTGCAGCTGCTGAAGTGGGATCAGTGGCGCGCCTACGCCATGCTGCTGCGCATGAAGTCCAATCCGGCCGACCTGCCCCAGCGCATCGATACACTCGACCGGATCTGCTTCGCCCTCACCGTCTCGACGCCCGACCCTCGCCGCCTGGCGGAGATGATCGGCAAGCGCATCGAACGCTTCGCCCGGGGATCATTCGGCAAGCAGGCAGGCTTCACCTTCACTACCGCGCAGAACGAACGCCTGATCCGCAATCTCTCCGGCCCGATCACGGAAAGCCCGCGGCGCTCCACCATCATGCGCTGGATCGAAGCCGCAATGCATGGCGACCGTGTGCCGCGCTATCTCGTCGACGGGCGGTCTTCAGTCGAGCACGTCTATCCGCGCAACCCCGAGAACAACTGGACGGCGTTCGAGAACGGGCTCGAATTCAATGAGCTCGCGACGCTGCGCGAGATGATCGGCAATCTCTGCGTCCTCCCGGAAGACGAACTCGGCAACGCCCCATTCGATGAAAAGCGGAAGGCCTACGCCCGCTTCCGCAGCCGGTTCGCCAACGAGATCGCGCGGCAGCGGCAATGGTCGCCAGACTCAGTGCGTGAACGCACGAAACGCATCACTGACGCAACGCTCAGATTCCTCGATCTGGACGTGACGCCGGTCTAGCGTTCACCTCTCAACCGCCGCCCTCAAGCGCCGTCTCCCCGCGATCACGCGGCCATCGTCCAGCGCGATTTCGAGATCGCCGGACGGCGTTGGCTTGAACGACCTCAGCCGCGAGCGATGCACGCGCACGAAGCCATGTGGCGCGAGCTTTTCCAAGAACTCCGCCAGCGTGACCCGCGCCCCCTCGCGAATCTCGATCCGCGCGTCGTCCGCCGCTTCGGATGCCTGCGTCGGTTGTTCGGTCTGAAACCGCTGCCGCTCCGCCGCGTGCGGCAAACAGCAACCGCCTAGATTTGGCGTCAGGCTTTCTGTGTCGCGGCGATCCGCGCGTCATTGATCGCCTTTGCCGCCTTGTACGCCGGCCGCGCCCGTACGCGCTCCGCATAAGCCTCGAACGCCGGGCGGCTGGGGATCGACTTGAATCCGAGTCCCCAGTCCACCGTGCTGCCGACATAAACATCGGCCGCCGTGAATGCCTTGCCACAGACATAGTCGCGTCCTGTCAGCATCTGCTCGAGCGCGCTCACTGACGCATCGAACGTGCCGAACCCCGCCATCCCTTCCCGGCCTTCGGGGACTGCCCACGCCATTGCACGCGCTGTAACAGCCTGCTCCATCGGTCCTGCGGCAAACAACACGTAGCGGTAGTAGTCCGCGAGCGCCGCGCCATCCGGCCTCAGCTTCGCCTGCGGAAACGCATCCGCAAGATAGAGGCAGATCGCCGCCGCCTCAGTCACAACCCTCCCGTCGTGCCGGATTGTTGGCACTTTCCCCATCGGATTGACCGCGAGAAAATCGGAGCTCTTGTTTCCGCCCGGACCCCAGTCGAGCCAGTGGGTGGTGTAGGGCTGACCCAGCTCCTCCAGCATCCAGTGCGCGATCTGCCCGCGGCTCATCGGATTGGTCCAGAATTCGATCATGGGTAGCTCCTGCCGGGAATGGGCGCGACACTGCCTTGCGCATCCACAGCGATCAATGCGCCACCCCTCCCGCCGGGGATGTGTCAGCAGGATGCGTGGACGCGCGCGCGAACAATGCTAGCCTGTCGCGAACTGGCCAGTCCAAGACGCCGGATCACGGGGAGATGACAATGAAACCAGCCCACACGCTGCTGCTTGCAATTGTGCTTGCCGCGATGCCACAGGCCTGCACCACGCCCGCAGCCCAGACTGCAACGCAAACCGCCTCCCCCAGCATCGTCATCTATCACGCCGAGGGCCGCCGCTCCGAGCGTGTGGTCTGGCTCTGCGAAGAACTCGGCCTTCCCTACGAACTCAAATTCCGCCGCGGCGACGTCGCAGGCTCCTTCGCCGACATCCAGGCCGTGAACCCCGGCATGCGCGTCGCGCCGACCGTGTTCTACAATGGCGAACTGCTCGTCGAATCCGGCGCCATCCTGGAATTCCTGCTCGATCGCCACGGCGGCGGCCGTCTTGTTCCCGACGTGAACTCGCCCGACTACGCCACCCACCTCCGCTTCATGCACTACGCCGAAGGCACGCTCGCCTCCGACGCCGTCGCCGACTATCGCGTCGCCCGCGCCACCGACAGCAAGGCCCCGCGCGGCGCCGAGACAGACGGCCAACGCGCCATGCGCTTCGCCGAAGATCATCTCGCGAAGCACCCGTATTTCGGCGGCAGCGAGTTTACCGCCGCCGACATCATGATGGTCTTCCCCATCAGCTACGCCATCCGCATGAACGTGGCAGACCCGGCGAAGTACCCAAACATCGCAGCGTGGCAGACAAAGGTTGAAGCCCGCCCCGCCTTTCAGCGCATGCTCGCCAAGGCCCGCCCGGACGGCCGCGTCAGTCCCCCGCCCTCGCTGACGCTACCTTAACCACATCATCAGGTCAGCTGTCTTGGCGCCACGATGCTCGACATACTAGGCCCGCCATGACTGCGGCACGGCGCCTCGCCAGGAAAGAGATACAGCATGCAGGCGCCGCCCGTCGCGACCTCTGACGCCGAGCGTCTCGCAAAGCCGGTCAACATCCGTGTCGCGCTGATCTTCCTCTTCCTCGGCAACATCGTCATCGGCTCTGGCGTCCTCGCCCCCGCA
>CAIKXW010000421.1 GCA_903831485.1 uncultured Alphaproteobacteria bacterium
CAGTCTTGACGCTGTCAGGCCTTCGTAAGATGCAGTACGACGGCCAAAATAAGAGCTGGAGGACCTCCCCGCATGAAGCGCCACGTTACCCTGACCGCAATCGGTCTCGTTCTTGCCCTAGGGGCAGCAAGCTGCGCCCAGCCCGGCGACATGGCTGCCACGAATGATGTGGCGATCGCCGTGCAAGATGCGGCCCCGATGGCCGAGGTCGCCGCACGTATCGACAATTTCCGTCTGGTCTCGGCTGATGGCTATGCCCGCGAGCTCTATCGCCTCAAGGACGCCCCTGCCGTGGTGCTCGTCATGCATGCCGCGGGCTCGCCCGACACGGCCGCCGTCGCGCCGAAGCTCGCAGCGCTGAAGGCCGAGTGGGCGCCGAAGGGCGTCGAGTTCATGATGTTGAACTCCAACCCCTCGGAGAAGCGCTCCGCCATTCTCGCCGACGCTGAGAAGAACGGCATCACGGTTCCGGTCCTCCAGGACGACCTGCAACTCGTTGGCGGCCAGATCGGCGCCTCCCGCGTGGCGCAGGCTTTCGTGATCGACCCGAAGACGTGGAAGATCGCCTACTCCGGTCCGCTTACCGCTGACCCGATCAAGGCGCTTGTCGAAGGCAAGTCTGTCTCCCTCAAGCACGACGCGCTGAAGACGCAGGCCATTTCCTTCCCGGCCCGCTCGTCGGAAGCCAAGGCCCAGTTCGCGAAGATCTCATACGCGAACGAGATCGCTCCGATGATCGAAGAGAAGTGCGTCGCCTGCCACCAGGAAGGCGGCATCGCGCCGTTCGGCTTCGAAAGCTACGAGAAGGTGAAGCAGTTCTCCGGCATGATCCGCGAGGCCGTGCGCACCGACCGCATGCCGCCGTGGGATCCGGATCCGCACGTGGGCAAGTTCAAGGACGACAAGTCGCTTTCGGGCCAGCAGATCACCACGCTGATCAACTGGATCGAAGCCGGCGCACCGCGTGGTGAAGGCGAAGATCGTCTCGCCAAGGTCAAGCACGTCGCTCCGGAATGGCCGCTCGGCAAGCCCGACCTGATCGTCGACATCCCGAAATACACGATCCCGGCCACCGGCTATGTCGACTACCAGTACCCGACGACGCCGAACCCGCTGAAAGAAGGCAAGTGGCTCAAGGCCGCCACGGCCAAGGTCTCGCAGCGCCAGGGCGTGCACCACATCCTCTCGGGCGTGATCCCGGAAGGCGCGACGTCCAGGGGCATGCAGGCCTGGGGCGGCGCGGTTGGCGGCTACACGGTCGGCATGGAATCCACCGTTGCTCCCAACGGCATCGGATCGTGGGTCCCGGCCGGCGGCCAGTTCGGCTACCAGATGCACTACACGCCGTTCGGCAAGGAAGCCGTCTCGGCCGAGCAGATCGGTCTCTACTTCTACAAGGACGGCGAAATGCCGGACCTGATCATGCGCGAAACGCCGCTCGTCGATCAGTTCATCGAAATCCCGGCGAATGAAGGCGCGCACAAGGAAATCGCCTATTTCGATTTCCCTAAGGACGCGATCATTCACACGGCCGTGGTGCACGCACACTATCGTGGCACCTACTCGAAGCTCGAGCTGATGACGCCGGACGGCAAGCGCGAGACGATCCTCAACGTGCCGTTCTACGACTTCAACTGGCAGCGCATGTACGAGTTCGAAACGCCGATCAACGTTCCGGCCGGCTCGAAGGTCATCGCGACCTACGTATACGACAACTCGAAGCGCAACCCGGCGAACCCGAACCCGAACGAGAAGATCGTCTGGGGCGACCAGTCGTTCGAGGAAATGTTCTACACCTCGCTGCGCTATCTCTGGAAAGACGAAACGGCGAAGGATCAGAAGGACTACGACAAGCTTCTGAACCGCACGCGCCTGCTGGGCATGCTCGACGACAACATCGACGGCAAGGTCCAGATGGCCGAGCTGCGCGGCCAGTTCAAAGAGCGGATCGGCAATCCGCTGGCCTTCGGCGTCGTCGACAAGAACAAGGACGGCGGCATCGACATGACGGAGTTCGAAGCCGTGATGGGTCAGATGCGCCGTCCCGGCCAGGCTGCCCCGTCGGCTTCGGCTGCGCCCATGCCGGGCAATGGCGGGCAGTAACGCTCGTTAGCTCGCACTGATTGCAGCGCCCTGGATCGAAAGATCCGGGGCGTTTGCTTTTTGGAGCGGCGCATGACGTCGCGTTGCGGCTCCTTCGCTGCCGCTGGAAAGATTGCCTCGCGCCGCTAAGGTCCCTGACAAACAATGTGAGGAAGAAACGATGATCCGGACGCTTTGCACTGTCTCGCTGCTCGCGCTCGCCGCCTGTGGCGGGGGTGAACCTGCGGCGCCAGCCGCGCCCGCTGCATGGACGGTTTCCGAGTTCATCGGCCCATCGCCCTTCCACGGCCTGCACGGCCTCGCCGTCGAAGAGGATGGCACCATCCTCGCGGGCAGCGTGGTGGGGCAGGCGATCTACGCGGTGAACCCGGCAAGCGGCGAAGTGACGGAGCGGATGGGTCCGCCCGATGGCATGGCGGACGACATCGCGTTCGGCCCCGATGGCGAGATGGCTTGGACTGGCTATCTCACCGGCAAGGTCTTCATCCAGACGAAGGGCGGCGCGCCGAAGATGATCTCGTCGGGGCTTCCGGGTTCAAACTCGCTGGCCTTCACGAAGGGCGGCAAGCTCTACTTCACGCAGGTCTTCCTCGGCGATGCACTCTACGAAGCGGACGTCACCGGCGCGCAGCCTGCACGCCTGATCCGGAAGGATCTCGGCGGCTTCAACGGTTTCGAGGTCGGGCCGGATGGCATGCTCTATGGTCCGCTGTGGTTCAAGAACGCCATCGTGAAGATCGATCCCGCCACCGGCAAGGATACGGTCGTCGCAGCAGGCTTCCAGATTCCCGCCGCCGCCAATTTCGGGCCTGATGGAAACCTCTACGCCATCGACACCAAGACGGGCGAGGTGAAGCGCATCGACATGCAGACGAAGGCCGTCACGGTCATCGCCACGCTGGCGCCTGCGCTCGACAACCTCGCCATCGCAAAGGACGGAACGATCTACGTCTCGAACATGGCGGACGCCACGATCTACGCCGTGAACCCGGCCGACGGCGCCGTGCGCACGATCGTCAGCGGCCCGCTGGCGACGCCCACCGATCTCGTCATCACTGATGGACCTGAAGGCGAAAAGCTGCACGTCGCAGACGTCTTCGCCTACCGCGTCATCGATACGACGACGAAGCAGATCACCGATCCGCTCCGCATGTATCGCAACGAGACCGAGAACCAGCTCGGCATCGGCGCGGGCAAGTCGAAAGTGCTGATCACGTCGTGGGCCGCTGGCATGGTGCAGGAGGTGGATCGCGCAACCGGCGCTGCAAAAATCCATCATGGATTCACCGCGCCCAGCGACGCCATCGAGCTCGCCGACGGCCGCCTGATCGCACTGGAGGCCGCGACGGGGAACATCCGCCTCGTAACGGACGGCGACACGCCCGGAGAGCCAATCGTCACCGGACTTAACTTCCCGGTCGCTATGACCGAGGCCGCAGCAGGGAAACTTTACGTGACCGAGACCAGCGGCGCGCTCGCCAGCGTCGATCTTGCCACAGGAACGATCACGCGCGTCCTCGAAGGCCTGGCGGGTCCCGAAGGCCTTGATGTCGGAGCAGACGGCCGGGTCTATCTCGCCGAAGCTGGCGCTGGCCGCGTCATCGCGTTCGATCCGAAGGACGGCTCAAAATCCGTCATCGCGGAGGGCATCAAGATGGGCCTCCCCGCCGCCGAGGGAACATTGCCCGCCTACACGACCTCGGGTGTCGCGGTCTCAAAGAAGGATGGCTCGGTCTATGTCGCCTCCGACATCACCAACGCCATCTATCGGATCACGCCGCCCGCAAAATAGCCGCCTGCGAAAATGTCGGATTGGCCCGGTTGCCCTCGTCCTCGGGGTGACACAAGGAGAACGCCATGCGTTTCGTGATGCTGATGTACCCGGGCCCCCAGGCCGAGACCGAACAATCGCCGGTGCCTGATGGGCCCGAGGGCCAGAAGCTTCTCAACGACATGATGGCGTTCAACCAGCGCCTGGTCGACGCCGGCATGATGCTCGGCGGGGAGGGGCTGAAGCCGACGCGCCACGGCGCGCGCGTGAAGTTTGCCGGCGGCGGCAAGACCGCGGTGATCGATGGTCCCTTCACCGAGACCAAGGAAGTGCTCGGCGGCTACTGGATCATCGAGGCGAAGGACCTTGCCGACGCCATCGCCTGGGCTCGTCAGGCGCCGTGCCCGGCAGGCGAGATGATCGAGATCCGGCCCGTCTGGGCGCCGGAGGATTTCGGCCCGGAAGCCGCCGCCATCGAGCGGACCCAGATGGATCAGATGGAAGCGCAGAAGAAGGGCGGCTAGAGCAGGTCGCGGGGGATGCGGGCTCTGTGCGTGCGCGTGAAGACATCCTCCCCGCGTTCCGTGGCGCGCAGTGTTTCCACCAGCTCGAACGCGTCCGCATCAGCACGCAGCTCGTACGACGCCTCGACGGCGCAATGCCAGTCGTCGCGTGTCCATGACGAGCGCGACGTCTGCCGCCACACGCAGGAAAGCGGCTGGCCCACTAACATCTCGCATGTCTGCTCGCCGGAGGACGACAGCACGGTGCCCACGCCCGCGACAGGATAGGGCGCTGGCGGCGTCGCATGGTGGAGCACGATGCGCCCATTCTCATCCGGTGCGGCAGGCGTGTAGCGCGGCGCCTCGCTCGGGCCGGACGTCTGTGCGACGCCGAAGGGCGCATGTGCTGCTTTGGGCGTTCGCACGGGCAGGGTCAGTGTCGAAACACCTGTCGGCAGTGTCAGCGTGGGCGTCTTCGGCGACGGCCACAGCATTGGCCAGAATCCTTCGGATATCGCAAGGCGCAGCCGCGATCCCGCTGCGAACCGGTGCGCAACGGCGCGAAGGTCGAGCGTCAATTCATAGCGTTTGCCCGGCTCAAGCGCCTCCGGCGCCGCCATCGAATTGCGGCGCGTGAGATTGAGGGCGCCCCACGTCACCAGCCAGCTTGTCCCGTCGGGCTTCACTTCGCAGAGGCGCACGAACACTTTCGCGACCGGCTGATCGGCCGTCACATGCAGCGCGAGGCGCGGCGCTCCCGCGAACTCGATGTCCTCGTCGAGCGGCGCGGTGTCGAACGCCGCGCACTTCGCATCGTCATGGCTCTGTTCGATCGGCAACCGGTCAAGCCATTCCGGCTTGGTCGTGCCGACAATGCCCCGATCGCGATGCACCATGTCTGCGCCGCGCTCGGCGCGGGCGCCCAGCCCCGTTGCGTTCAGATGGAAGCGCTGCGCACGCGTCCGCGCCGGCCAAGCGTTTTCCGCAATCCACCGTCCCGGTATCGGTCCGCCTTGCGACGCGGTCGCTTCGGGCATGAACATCCGCAGGCGTGGCTCGTCCATGATCCCCGTTGCTTCGCCCATCAGCCAGTGACGCCACCAGCGCACCTCTTCCTGCGCCCAGTCGAGCCCCTGCGGGGCGATGTTGGGATAGGTGTGTCCCCACGGCCCGATCATGCACTTCGCCGTCGCGCGGTGGCTCTCGAACGTGCGCAGGCTGGGTTCCGAATAGGTGTCACTCCAGCCGCTGACGAAGTAGGCGGGCACGTCGATCGCGCCCGGCGTTGCGAACACCGAACCGCGTCGCCAGTAATCGTCTTCGCGCTGATGCTGCAGCCATGTTGCGAGGATGGGCTGCGTAGTCTCGAGCCGTTCCCGCCACTGGTCGCGCCAGGCTGGCCCCGAAACAGCGGGATCGGGTGGCCCCGCCATCACCTTCTTGAACAACACGCCCCACTGGAAATTGGTCATGCCGAGCGCGCCGCCGATATAGTGTGCGTCGTCGGTGTAGCGGCGGTCGCACGATCCCATCGGCATGATCGCCTTCAGGGCAGGCGGACGCCGCGCCGCCACCTGCATCGTGTTGATTCCGCCCCACGACAGGCCGCGCATGCCAACCGCGCCGCTACACCAGTCCTGCGCCGCGATCCATGCGATTGCCTGCTCGCAATCGTTCAGCTCCGCCTCGGAGTATTCATCTGTCAGCACGCCCTGCGAGTCGCCCGAGCCGCGCACGTCCAGCCGCACGAAGGCGATGCCTGCGGCCGCAAGCGTCGGGCCCCACAGGTCGTCCAACGGCCGGTAGAGGTCGCGCTTGCGATACGGCACGCACTCCAGCACCGCTGGCGCTTGGGCGGCAACGTCCGGCAGCCACAGCCGCGCCGAAAGGCTAATGCCATCGCGCATCGGGACTGGGACATGCTCGATCGCCCGGAAGGCGGCAGGCGCGGGCGGCGTCCACGGCGTTGCAACGCATCCCGCCGCCAGCGCCGCGCCGCCGAGCAAAACCGTGCGCCGATCAAAATCGCTGGAAATCGCCGCCTCCGCGTGCCGAAGGACGATCTTGCGGCAACCTCCACCGGAATCCATCAAAATTCATCGATCCCGGTTCATCAAAAAATGCAGCCTTTCGGGGATAACAAGTCGTTCTCGGACGAACAGGTTGGCCGCGCATGCGGGTCGTAAGCAAACATCCGGCAGAGCTGACGGACGGCGAGATCGCCGCCTGGCGCAGCTTTCTCGCGACCGATCCTGAGCTTTCCAGCCCCTACCTGACGCCCGACTGGGCCAAGCTCGTCTCCATGCATCGCGACGATGTGCGGGTTGTCGTCTACTCGGATGCGCACGGCGAGCCGCTGGGCTTCCTTCCCGTACAGCGCGGCAGTTCGTATGCGGCAATGCCTGCCGGCGGGCCGATCTGTGATTATCAGGCGCTTGTCGCGAAGCAGGGTATTTCACTCGACCTGTCTGCGGCGCCAAGGGCGCTTGCTGTGGGACGCATTGATCTGACGGCTGGCATCGCCAAAAACGCAGTAGGACAGCAACTGCTGACGTCCGATTTTGGTCATGTCGTGCGGTTTCCGGAAGGCTACGAGGCGTGGTGCGCGCAGCGACTTGCCGCTGGCACCAAGACAATTGCGAAGACGCGCAAGAAGCTTGGCAAGATGACGCGCGATCTTGGCGGCGTGGTGTCCTTCGACGCCTTCTCGACCGACGCCGCAGCCTTCGACACACTTCTGGCGTGGAAGCGTGAGCAGATGCATCGCACCGGCGTGAGGGACATCTTCGATCATGCCTGGATCGATGGCGTCGTTCGCGGGGCCTTCGCTACGCCCCCGAGCAACACTCATTTTGGCGGCGCGATGTTCGTGCTGCGTGTCAAGCAGCAACCAGC
>CAIKXW010000422.1 GCA_903831485.1 uncultured Alphaproteobacteria bacterium
GCACAGCCATGGATGGCGGGGCCGATCTGGATCGGCGCACCGACCACGACAACGGGGGCGAGCGACTTGCTGGCGTGCTTTACCCTGGCGATCGCCTCGCGCACGGCGGCAAGCAGCGTGGACTGCATGTGCAGGTCGTCGATCGTGTAGCCAGAGAGGCCAAGCTCGGGGAAAATGCAGACAGCGGCGCCGGCCTTGTCGGCCTTGCGCATCAGGTCGATGGTCTCGCGCGCATTGCTGGCAGGATCGGCAAGGTGGACGCGCGGGCTGGCCGCGGCCACCCGCACGAAACCGTGCGCGTAAAGATTGTCGAACTCGGCCATGCCTGCGCCTATCACCCGGCCTTACGGCTCTCAACAGGCAGGCTACACACGCATAGGTAATTATCGGAAAACGAAATCACAGGTTAGCGCTGGAAAGAGGCCGATTCCGACGCTTTGGCCAAGCGGGTCGATACAGGTTGGTTAATGGACGTTGACGTTGTGGTCGTGGGAGCAGGCGCGGTCGGGCTGGCGATCGCTGCCGCCTTCGCGCGCGCGGGCGCGGATGTGGTGGTGCTCGAAGCTGTCGCCGCGATTGGCGCGGGGATCTCTTCGCGCAACTCCGAGGTGATCCACGCCGGGATGTACTATCCGACGGGAAGCCTGCGGCAGCGGCTGTGCGTTGCCGGCAGGCGGCAGTTGTATGCGTATCTTGACCAACGCGGTGGCGCCTATCGCAAGTATGGCAAGCTGATCGTTGCAACGTCGGAGCGTGAGGTTGAAAAGATCGAGGCGATTTACGCGACCGGCCAGCGCAATGGCGTCGAGGGGCTGGAGCTTGTCAGCGCAACGACCGCGAAGGCGTGGGAGCCGCAGCTTGCCTGCACGGCTGCGCTGTGGTCGCCCGAAACGGGCGTTGTCGATGGGCATGGCTACATGCTCGCGCTGCGAGGCGAGATGGAGGATCATGGCGGGGTGATTGCACTCAACGCGCCGGTGCAGCGCGTCACACCGCTGGCGGGCGGAGGGTTCCGCGTGGCGAC
The DNA here is from genome assembly GCA_903831485.1 of uncultured Alphaproteobacteria bacterium. Next base: position 1,025 of record CAIKXW010000422.1, read on the forward strand.
GGGCGGTGCAGAGGCCGCCACGTTGACCTGCCGCCGGGTCGTGAACAGCGGCGGGCTACATGCGCAGCGTGTTGCGCGGTCCGTCGACGGGTTTCCTGTCGAGCACATTCCGCAGCTTGTGCTGGCGAAGGGCAGCTATTTTGTGTGCGGAGGCCGGCAGGCGTTCTCACGCCTGGTCTATCCGGCGCCGGTCGATGGCGGACTTGGCGTTCATGTGACGCTCGACCTTGGCGGGCGGATGAAGTTCGGGCCGGATGTGGAATGGCTCGCGTCGGACGATCCTGACAGCATCGACTACACGGTGGATCCCCGGCGCGCGAACAGCTTCTACGATGCGATCCGCAGGTACTGGCCGGGCCTGCCGGACGGGGCGCTTACGCCGGACTATTTGGGCTGCCGTCCCAAGCTTTCGGGGCCGGGCGAGCCTGCGGCCGACTTCCGAATCGATGGGCCCGAGCTTCACGGCGTGACGGGGCTTGTGAACCTGTTCGGCATCGAGAGCCCGGGGCTGACGTCTTCGCTGGCGATCGCGGACGAGGTTCGCGCGCGCCTGGCTGACTGAACTATTCGTCCAGCAGCTTCTTGAAGTAGGTGATGGTTTCCTTGAGGCCGTCCTCAAGTTGCACGTTCGGCTCCCAGCCCAGCACGGTCTTGGCTTTCGTGATGTCGGGTTTGCGCTGCTTCGGGTCATCGGCAGGCAGCGGCATGCGGACCAGCTTGGATTTCGAGCCTGTCAGCCTCAGCACGTTCTCGGCCAGCTCGATCATCGTGAACTCGCCGGGATTGCCGACATTGATCGGGCCGGTCACGTCGTCGGGTGAGTCCATCAGGCGGATCATCCCCTCGATCAGGTCATCGACATAGCAGAAGGAGCGCGTCTGCGAGCCGTCGCCATAGATGGTGATGTCCTGGCCGCGCAGCGCCTGCACGATGAAGTTGGAGACGACGCGCCCATCGTTCGGGTGCATGCGCGGACCGTAGGTGTTGAAGATACGCAGCACCTTGATGCGCAGCTGGTGCTGGCGCCAGTAGTCGAAGAACAACGTCTCGGCGCAGCGCTTGCCCTCGTCATAGCAGGAGCGCGGGCCGATCGGGTTCACGTTGCCCCAATAGTCTTCGGTTTGCGGGTGGACGGCAGGGTCGCCATAGACTTCCGAGGTCGACGCCTGGAGGATCTTTGCGCCCAGCCTCTTGGCGAGACCGAGCATGTTGATGGCGCCATGCACGCTCGTTTTCGTCGTCTGCACCGGATCGTGCTGGTAGTGCACGGGACTTGCCGGGCAGGCGAGGTTCCAGATCTGGTCCACTTCCACGAAGAGGGGGAAGGTCACGTCATGGCGCAGGAATTCGAATTTCGGGTTGCCGTGCAGGTGGGCGACATTGCGCTTCTGGCCGGTGAACAGGTTGTCGACGCAGAGCACTTCCTGCCCGCGCCCAAGCAGCCGGTCGCAAAGGTGCGAGCCGAGAAAGCCCGAGCCGCCTGTGATCAGGGCGCGGTTCTCGAGAAGCGAGCTTGATCTGGTCAAGGAATTCCCCCGGTTTGCGGTGAGGCTGCAGGCATGGCCCTACGGCCGCCCGACGCTCACATAATTGAAGCCGCGCTTCACCATGTCAGACGGCTGGTAGACATTGCGCAGGTCGACCACGGTCGGCGTCTTGAGGAGCTTCTTGACGCGGTCGAAGTCCATCGCCCGGAACTGGTCCCATTCGGTGATCAGCACCATGGCGTCGGCGCCGTCGATGGCGTGGTACGGGCCGTCGCAGAAATCGACCTCGGTCAGCATCTTGCCGGCCTCGTGCATGCTTTCCGGGTCGTATGCTTTCACGCGCGCGCCGGCCGCCTGCAGGGCGGGAATGATGTCGAGCGAGGGGGCGTCGCGCATGTCATCCGTGTTGGGCTTGAAGGCGAGGCCCAGCACGCCGATCGTCTTGCCCTTCACGTCGCCGCCCATGGCGTTGATCACGCGCGCAGCCATCGCCTTCTTGCGGGCGTCGTTCACCTCGACGACCGTATCCACGATGCGGACGGGGCTGCCATGATCGTTGGCGGTCTTGGTCAGCGCTAGCGTATCCTTCGGAAAACATGACCCGCCATAGCCGGGACCTGCGTGCAGGAACTTCTTGCCGATGCGGTTGTCGAGGCCGATGCCCTTGGAGACGTCCTGAACGTTGGCGCCGACTTTCTCGCAGAGGTCCGCCATCTCGTTGATGAAGGTGATCTTGACCGCAAGGAAGGCGTTGGCCGCGTACTTGATCAGCTCCGAGGTGCGGCGCGACGTGTAGACCAGCGGCGTCTCGTTCAGGAACAGGGGACGATAGAGTTCGCGCATGACTTCGCGCGCTTCTTCGCTGTCGGTGCCGACCACCACGCGGTCCGGGCGCTTGAAGTCGCCGATGGCGGCGCCCTCGCGCAGGAATTCGGGGTTCGAGACGACGGCGAATTTTGCGTTCGGGTTGGTCTTGCGGATGATGTCCTCGACCTCATCGCCCGTGCCGACCGGAACAGTCGACTTGGTGACGACGACGGTGAAGCCGTCCATGTGCTCCGCGATCTCCTTGGCCGCGGCGTAGACATACGACAGGTCGGCATGGCCATCGCCGCGGCGCGAGGGGGTCCCCACCGCGATGAAGACGGCGTCGGCGTTGCGGATCGCGTCCGGCGCGTCCAGCGTGAAGGACAGTCGGCCTTCCTTGACGTTGGAACTGACAAGCTCAGCCAGTCCCGGTTCGAAGATCGGCATCACGCCACCCTTCAGCCGGTCGATCTTGCCCGCATCCTTGTCCACGCAGGTGACTGTATGGCCGAAATCGGCAAAGCAGGCTCCGGACACCAGGCCAACATAGCCTGCTCCGATCATCGTCACGCGCATGACGCACTCCAGAATTGCGGGGCGCTTCCCCCAACGCAGGCTTAGTCGCTTGCAGGGGGGCAAAGTCAAGGCGTCGCCACAGGCGGGGCCTGTCCACCGACGCGATTGATATGGTGTGGCGGGCGCGCCTGCCGGGTCTGTGGCTACAACTTCGTCTTGTGGAAGACGAACGCCGGCACGGCTCGGATTATGGCCATGACGATACGCCATTTTCCGGGGGCGTACTGGATTGGGCCGCCCTTGTCCGCCGCCCGGCGCAGGGCGCGGCCGATCTGGTCGGCGCTGGCCCACATCGCGCCGCCCTTCTTGAGGCCGTCCGTCATCGGCGTGTCGACGAAGCCCGGTTTCACCGCGACAGCCCGGGCGCCTGTTCCCGCGAGCGAATGCGCGATGCCCTGCACGTACAGGGCGAGCCCGCCCTTGGCTGCGCCATAGGCGTAGTTCGACTGCCGGCCCCGGTCGCCGGCCACTGACGACACCGCGACAAGCGCGCCATGTTTCTGCCGGCGCAGGATATTGGCGGCGGCCTCGCACCAGTGAACGGCAGAGGTGAAGTTGGAGGTCACGATCCTTGAAAGCTCGGCGGGTATGACTGTCGCTTCCGGCTGCGATCCCAGATAGCCGTAGACGAGGTGGACGTGATCAACGCCGCCCATGTGGGCCGACCAGGCCTCAAGATGTTCCCCGGCCTTGCGGGCTTCTGCTTCAAGATCCATCGCGGCCACGGCGACGTTCGACGCGCCGCGGGCATAGAGATCGGCGGCCAGCGCATTCAGGCGCGCCTCATTGCGGGCGACCAGAACCAGGGACGCGCCCTCGCTCGCATAAACTCGCGCCGCCGCCGTTGCGATTGCCGACAGGGCGCCAAGAATGACGACCCGGTTGGACGTCTTCACCTGCGTCGCATCTGCCTGCACCGGCGCGTATCCGAGCGATCCGTCCATCAGTCTGACACCCGTCTCCAGAAGGCCGATGACAGGCCCGGGTCAACATAGGCACGGAAGTCCTGCCATTTCGGAAACCCGGCCTGAAACATTGCGGGCGGCATCCGCCCGTCCTTGGCCGGATAGAGCCGGCCGCCCGTGTCCGCGACGATGCGGTCGAGGTCGGCCATCAGGCGAAGTGTCCGCTCGCCCTGGTTACGGAAGTCCAGCGCAAGCGTCGTGCCCTCCATCGGGAAGGACAGCATGCCCACGGGTGAGTTTGGCCCGAAATCCTTGAGTACGGCGAGGGGGGAGCCCTGGCCTGAAGCGACAATCGTCTTAAGCAATTCGGTGACGCCCGCGCGCGCCGACGCGGGGGGCAGCACGCACTGGTACTGGTAGAAGCCCTTCGCGCCGTAGAGCCTGTTCCAGTGCGCGATGCCGTCGAGCGGATAGAGGAAAGGGTCGTAGTGGGCGCGGTAAGGGCCGTATCGCATCCGCTTCATCTCGTGCCGGACGCTGTTAAAGGCGCGGACCGTCAGCGCGTTGAGCGTGAAGTCCGGCGCGTCGACCGGCACATTGCGGCGCGGCTGTTCAACATGAGGCGAGAGGTCGCCATTCGCAGACCAGTTCGCCGACGAAAAGATGCCGCGTCCCAGCTTTGCGCCCTGCGTCGAACAGTCCACCCACGCCATGGTGTGCTCGAAGGTGTTCTTCTTTTCCCCAGCAATGTCGAAATAGTCTTCGACGCGGTTGAACGCCGTGTCCTCCGCGTCGAGCCAGGCGGACGGGATGCGGGTGGCGCGGAACTCCACCCAGGCGATGAGGCCGGTGAGTCCAAGGCCTCCGACGGTCGCGTGGAACAGTGGATCGCCCGGGGCAAGTTCCTGCGCGGCGCCATCTGTGCGCAAGAGCATCAGCCGCGTGACAGATGCGCCGAAAGTGCCGGCGGCGTGATGGTTCTTGCCGTGCACATCGTTGGCGACAGCGCCGCCCAGCGTCACAAAGCGCGTCCCCGGCGTCGTCGGCAGGAACCAGCCGGCGGGCACAAGCACCTGCAAGGCGTGGCTCAGGGACAGGCCGGCCTCGGCGCGCATGACGCCGTTCCGGCGATCGAAGAACATGATCCGGTCGACGCCTGTCATGTCGATGACCCGGCCGTCCGGATTGAGATTGCTGTCGCCGTATGATCGCCGCAACCCGATCACCAGCCCTGGCTGCTCTGCCGACAGGCTCGTCAGCATGCCGACGGCCTCGTCGCCAAAGCGCGGCCGGGCGACGAGGTGGCGCTCGCGCACAACGCGTCCCCACGAACTCAGCGTGGCGTCGGATTGAAACGTCCGGGTCATGATCGCGCCAAACTGCCATGAGCAGATTAGGGAAGCTTTGACGGCGCCCTGGAACGGCGCTCTGGCTCAGGATTTACGGGATTTTTCGATCACTTTGGTTGTTGACTGGCCCTCGACAAGTCCCACCCGGACAATCCGCCCGCCGCGCGCCTTGACGATATCGGCGCCCACGATCTGGTCCTCAGTGTAGTCGGCCCCCTTCACCAGCACATCGGGCTTGAGTTCCCGGATGGCCTCCAGCGGCGTCGCTTCACCGAACAGGATCACGGCGTCGACGCCCTTCACCGCCGCCATCACGGCCGCACGGACGTCTTCGGACTGCACCGGACGGTTCGGTCCCTTCAGCGCGCTCACCGACGCGTCCGTGTTCAACGCCACGATCAGGCGGTCACAGGTGTCTGCCGCCTGCCGGAGCAGCGCGACATGGCCCGAATGCAGGATGTCGAAGCATCCGTTGGTGAAGCCCACACTATGGCCGTCACGCGCCCACCTTTCGCGCAGGGTCTTGGCGTCGCTCATGCTTACCGCTCCAGGGAAGGAGGCAGTCTGGCGATGACCTGAATCGAGTTCGGCAAGGATTTCGGCTGGCGAGACCGTCGCTGTCCCGCGTTTACCGACGACGATGCCGGCCGCGACATTCGCGATCTGCATGGCCAGCTCCGGCGCCTGACCGCTTGCGAGACTCAGCGCGACCGCCGCCGCCACCGTGTCGCCCGCGCCCGATACGTCGAAGACTTCCCGCGCCTTGGTGGAGAGATGCACTGCTGCCTGTCCGGCGCGGAACAGGGACATGCCTTGCTCCGAACGCGTCAGCAGTATTGCCGCGCCGGTTGCAGCGATCGCAGCGCCCGCCGCCTCGCTGCATTCCGCATCCGTCCCGCAGGCCAAGCGCGTGGCGAGCGTCAACTCCTTGCGGTTGGGCGTGATCAGCGTGGCGCCGCGATAGGCGCTCCAGTCGGCGCGCTTGGGATCGATGACGATACCGACGCCCGCACGTCGCCCGTGCTGCATGATCGCGGCCAGTACGCGGTCGCTCAGCACGCCTTTGGCGTAGTCGGAGATCATGATGACGTCGCACTCGTCCGCCATGTCGGCAATGATATCAACCAGCCGGTCTTCCGTCGCGCGCGAGATCGCAGCGCCCATCTCGCGATCCACCCGCACCATCTGGTGCTGCCCGCCCATGTAGCGCGTCTTGAGCGTGGTTGGCCGCGCGGCGTCTGCGACCAGGAGCGCCTCGACCGCGCCGCCCATCGCGCCCACAATGCCGGCCAGGGTCGAGGCGGCCGCGTCCGCGCCCGTGACGCCGACCAGGATCGCCCGGCCGCCGAGCCCCGCGATGTTCGCCGCAACGTTGGCTGCGCCGCCCGCCGTCCACCGCTCGTCGGTCACCTGCACGATGGGAACGGGCGCCTCGTCAGACACGCGTGAGACCCTGCCCGACACGTAGTGATCGACCATGACATCGCCGACCACGAGCACGCGGCCGCGGGTTAGCTGGCGAACATCGTCCTGGGAGGCTGTCAAATCCTGTCCTTCACGTCTCAACCTTTCCTGCTTCTAGCCAAAGTTGCGGCTGGCGTCAGGCCGTGTCCGGCCGAGGCGGCATCAAGCAAGCCCAGGCACAGTTGCAGTTGAGAGAAAGTCGCAGCATCGCGCCGCGGCTTCTTTCCTTACCAACAATTGATCTTGTCTTGCCCAATGAAGTGTCTAGATCCATCCCCCGAAGCAAAGCGGCGGGGACCGCCGAGTTTGGGGAAGCGCCTGCCGTGGGGACGGAGCAGGCAGTCGTCTGAAACGGGCGACCGAGGGACATCTTGGGTATGGCTCTGGAAGGCGTAACGGCGCTGATCCTGGACGACAACGCGCACATGCGCGGGGTGCTTCGCGCCATACTGGTAAGCTTCGGCATGCGCCGGATCGACGAAGCAGCCGACTGCAACGAGGCGATCCGGCTGGTCGCTGGCGGCGTGATCGACATCGCCTTCATCGATTTCAAGCTCAGCGGACCCGACGGAATCGACTTCTGCCGGCAGATCCGGCGCGCGCCGGAGAGCCCGAACCCGTTCCTCCCGATCATCATGGTCACCGCCTATTCGGAGCGTAGCCGGGTGATCGATGCCGTGAATGCCGGCGTCGACGAATTTCTGGTGAAGCCGATTCGCGCTGTCGATGTGGCCAACCGGATGAACGCCGTCATCGAGCGCCGTCGTTCGTTTATCGACGTACCAGCCTATTTCGGACCGGACCGCCGACGGAGGACTGACCCCCGCTTCCGGGGGCCATTGCGCCGCGCGGCAGACCCCGGAACGGTCGATATCTGAGCAAGGACGCGTATTTTGCCGGACGGGGCTGGAAGAATCTGTCCGCCACCCGGCAAAAAGCGCACCGTTGCAGGCGCATACGGGGACAGGTAACGTTCCCCGCAACAACTTGCGGACCCTTTTGGGAAACCGCGGCGGAGGGATATTCATGGCAGGACGTGGTCTTGGGCAGCTGTTCGCCCGGAAATCGATCGAGCAGATGCACGCCGAGAATCAGTCCGGTGAGCTGAAGAAGTCGCTGGGGGCGGTCAACCTGGTGCTGCTCGGCATCGGCTGCATCATCGGCACCGGCATCTTCGTTCTGACCGGACGGGCGGCTGCGGAATTCGCAGGCCCCGGCATCATGATCTCCTTCGTGATCACCGGCGTGCTCTGCGCGCTCGTGGCGATCTGCTATTCCGAACTCGCCGCCGCCATCCCGGTTTCCGGATCGGCCTACTCC
>CAIKXW010000423.1 GCA_903831485.1 uncultured Alphaproteobacteria bacterium
CATGCGCTTGATCGGCGGCGCCACGCATGCTCCCTGAGGGCGGGTCAGGAGGGGGAGTATACATGCGCGTGCTTGTCGCTTGTCTTGCAGCCACGCTCGCAGTGGCCCCAGCCCTCGCTCAGCCCGCGCTGATCCCCCGCACGAGCGACGGACGGCCGGATCTCCACGGCTACTGGTTCACCGGCTTCATCACGCCGATGCAGCGGTCCAAGGGCGTCACCGGTCTCACCGTTGCGCCCGAGAACGCCGCCAGCCTCATCGCAAGGCTGATGGAACAGCGGGACGAAGGCGAGGTCTACGATCCCGAGTTCGACAGCAATACCGTTGTGCCCGCCCTGCTCAGCATGAATGGCGAGCTCCGCTCGTCCCAGGTTGTCGAACCCGCTGACGGCCGGCTGCCCCTCACCGCGCTCGCGAAGGCCGCGCTTAAGGGTGGGGAGGAAGGCTTCGACAATCCGGAGGACCGCCCGCCGCCCGAACGCTGCATGGAAGGCGTGGTCAACGCGCCCCTCACCTCGTCCTTCCTGATGATCCCGCTACAGTTCGTGCAGACGCGCGATGCAGTCGTGCTGATGATGGAGGACATGGAGCCCTCTCGCATCGTCACCCTCTCCGCACCGCCGCGGCCCGACGCCCTGCGCACGCGCAGCGGCCAGTCCCGCGGCCAGTGGGAAGGCGACACGCTGGTCGTCGAGACAGACCGCTTCAACATAGCAGCCAAACAGGGCATCACCTGGAGCGGCGGCGCCTTCCTCACCTCCGACAGCAAGGTGATCGAACACTTTACCCTTACCAGCGCCGACACGCTGCTCTACCAGTTCACCGTCGAGGACCCGTCGGTCTACACAAGACCCTGGCGCGCCGAATACGCGCTGAAACGCATCACCCGTCCCGCCTACGAATACGCCTGCCACGAAGCCAACCACGCGCTGGTCCACATCCTGCTCGCCGCACGGCTGGGCAAGCAGGAGTCGCCCGCCCCATGATGACGGCGCAAGAGATACTCGCCGTGCTTGACGATGCGTGCCGGCGGAATTGCTTCCCCGTGCTCGACAATAGCTATGTCTTCCCCGCCGCAACGCGGCTCTCGCTTTATCGTTCGACGGAAGACTGGGCGCTGACGATCGAAGTATTCGGCTTCAACCCACGCGCCGGCATGCCCGACACATGTCTCTACACGTTCGGGAGCACGATCGAACGCACGAAGACAGCGAGCGACTATACGACCCCCGAAGAGTTCGCAGCGTACGTCGCCGCGAATCCGCACAACGAGATGACGTTTGTGCATCCGATCGACTCGCTCGACATCGGCGAGGAAGAGGACGTGATCGAGGGCTCGTCCCTTGTCGTTCGCGGCGCGACGCTTCTCACGCCGACCCTCGCGGAAATCGAAACCGCCGGCATCACGCCCTCGCAGCCTCCGCGCGTCATGGTCTTCGAACTCTGCCGCTGGCTCGCGATCGATGACCGTGATCTCGTGCTGACGACCAATGAAGAGCGCAGGCGGAACATCCCCGCAGCCCTCCAGCAGATATTCTGGCTCGAGGAATGGAACCACCCCGATCTCGCGGGCGGAAAGATCGCAAGCAACTCCCAGGCCTTCCGCCAGCTCGCCGCCATGCTGGAGTCCGGCAACCTCGCGCCCTATCGCCCGACTGTTCCGCCCAACACGCACTGGTCGTTCTGGCCGAAAGGCGGCGCACGCTAGGACTTGCGCCCCGCGCGCCGCGCCCCATCTTCGCCGCATGGCGCGCAAGACCTTCTTCACCGTGGGCTATGAACGCACCACGCAGGCCGGCCTGATCGCGGCCCTGCAGGCCAACGGCGTCAAGCGCCTCATCGACACGCGCGACGTCGCCAACTCGCGCCGCGCCGGCTTCTCGAAGAAACTCCTCGCCGCCTCGCTCGACGAAGGCGGCATGACCTATCTCCACCTCCGCCCGCTCGGCACGCCAAAGGCAGGCCGCGACGCCAACCGGGCGGGACGCATGGACGACTTCCGCCGCATCTACATGGCGCGCTTCAGCGAGCCCGACGCCCAACTCGCCCTCCTCGAAGCCGAAGACCTCTGCCGCACATCCGCGACGGCCCTGCTCTGCTTCTGCGGCGACGAGAAGAAATGCCACCGCCACATCATCGCGACAGCGCTGGAGGCCAAAGGCCTCAAGCGGAAAGAGATCGCGTTCCGCTGAGACCCGGGAATTCTGGTTGCTCGCTGCAAAGGGACCGCCAGCAATTTGTTCGCGGCAAGAGACCCCCGCCCGTCTCAACGGCGCTGACGCCCGACATCACGCTCTACGGATTGTCCTTGATGAACTGGATCACCACCGCCGCCAACTCGTCTCCCTTGTCTTCTTGCAGGAAGTGGCCGGCGCCCTTGATGGTGATGTGTTTCTGGTCCTTCGCCCCTGGAACCAGGTCGAGGAATTTCTTGTCCTGTCCGCGTGTCACCGGATCCCCGTCCGAGAACGCCGTGAGGAAGGGCTTGCGCCAGGTCTTGAAAACCTCCCAGGCGCGCTGATTTGCGGTAACCGCGGGATCCTCCGGCGTGACCGGAACGAGAGCCGGCATGATCAGGGGTCCGGCCTTGTAGCTCTTGTCGGGAAAGGGCGCATCGTATCCGGCGACCACATCGGGCCCGTGCTGCCGACCGACCATCTGACCGACCGGCATGTCGCCCGATGCCCGGAAGCCAGCCGCCATCCGGTTCCAGCCCTCAAATCCAGGCCCCATACTCGCGCCCTCTGGCAGCGCGCCATTGGCGAGCACGATGCGCGTAAAACGATCAGGGTTCTCTGCGGCCACCCGCAGGCCGATCAGGCTGCCCCAGTCCTGGCACACCAGGGTGATGTTCCTGAGGTCGAGCTCGCGGATCAGTTCGCTGATCGCATCGACATGAAACTTGTAGCTGTGCGCATCCATCGCCGCCGGCTTGTCCGACCGGCCGAAGCCGATCAGGTCGGGCGCGATCACCCGATGCCCGGCTCCAGCCACAGGGGGGATCATCTTGCGGTAGAGATAGCTCCAGGTCGGCTCGCCGTGCAGCATCAGCACGGGCGCGGCGTTGCCCGGACCCTCGTCGACATAGTGCATGCGATAGTCGGCAATGTCGGCATAATGCGGCTTGAAGGACCAGCCTTGGAGATTGGCGAAGCGCTCATCCGGCGTACGCAGCGTTTCGGCCCTGAGCGGCAGCGCCGCCGCATCAGCCGCAACCTTCGGACTGGCGCAACCGGCCAACACCGCCGCCAGCACAAGCCCCACCGCCAGTTTCCGCATCCCATCACCTCATCGGTAACGACTATTCGCCTCGCCAATCATCCCGATCGCGGGCGAAGGACAAGTCAACTCTCTGACAGACGCCTAATCTGGACCCCTGCGCTTCGCGCGAAATCAGTCTCGCAACACGCCTGTTGGCGTCCGGGCCCCGCGCCGTCCTGGATCTCGTGCGGCATTGTGGGGAAAGGTCCAGAGATACCCCGCGAATGTCGGCGTGTGGCGAGGTCACGCACAACCTTGAAGGAAGCGGCGAACGGCAGATGCCGAGCAGCTCTGCCGTCGGTAAGAAAGTGGCAGGCTCGGCATTCGGGGGCCCGAAGCTGCCGGTCGTCATCCAAGCTTGGAGCGGCCCGAAAATCTTAGGGCAGGTCGTTAGGGACTTGGGTCTCGCCCGCGCTGAAGATCGCGATTTCTTTGCTGCGGCTCGCATGGCCACGTCGACGGTCCTTACGAAAGATCGTGACTTCGCCGACTTGGTCATACGATTGGGCCCGCCTCCGGGCACAGTTCTGCTCACCTGTGGAAACAAGAGCACTGCTTATGTTCGCGGGGTGCTGCAGCGACAATCGGCCGAAGCGCTGAACATGATCCGCGCAGGAGAGGGCATAGTGGAAATCCGGAGCGCTCCGTAGCATTTTGAGTTCCGACGGCCGTATTGAGGGGATGAACCGCACAACGCAGCATATTCGGTGTCGACCATGCCGTCATCTCGAAGCAAGGAGTAACGCGGTGAACGAACACGATCCACCTCAGATGGTCATTGGCGTCGCGTGGTATCTCGCCAAGGATTGGGACGATATGCGCGAGCTTTGTTCCGATCGTGATGAGATGCACGGAAGCTTCGAGGCCTGGCAGCGGTCAGCGAAACAGACGGAGAGGACTCTGACAGCCGAGGGGCATACAATAGTGCGCGTAATAATCGATCCTGCCGAGTTCGCAGGTTGGTGCGCAGTACGCGGCCGATCAATGAACGGTGAAGCGCGGGCCGAATTCGTGACCGAAAAAGCGCGACAGGCGCGAAGATAACGGCGCGGTGACCGAGTTGCCAGCCGACAGCATGGTCCCAACCCAGGCGCCGCCTGCCAAGCGAGCTCCCGCCGCAACGCAGCGTCATCGGTGAATGGCTAAACTCGATCGACTCTGCCGGATCGCCACAATTTGCGCTTGGCTAACTCGGGACCCATTGCTGCCCTTGGCGGGAATGGTTGGCTGTGTTCGCTAGAATCCGAGGCAGCCCAGCATGCCCGTGACACGTTCCCGCGTTGGGATGTCGCGAAACGGGAAGGCTCTCAGGAAATCTGCTCTCCGGAGGTGCCCGGCGCGGGCCCGAGCCGATTCCGCCCAGGCTCTCGCGCGAGCGTCATTCCCATGAAGGCCGTGGGCGACCGCAGCGATCATTTCGATCAGCGCGTGCGCACCCGGTGAGTTGGCCGCTCGTTCCGCCCAGTCGGCCGCCTGCGCAGTGTCCTCGCGCGCGATGTGCGACAGCGCCCTGACGCCGAGCATGCCATAGACGAGGGGATCAAGCGGGCTAAGGGCGAGAGCGGATGCAATGTTGGCCTGGCTGGCGTCAGCGCTTCCGAGCAGGGCTTCCGCCCATCCCCGTGAGTATTTTGCCTGCGCATAGTTCGGATTGAGGGCGTTGGCGCGCTCGAGCCAGGGAAGGCTGGCTTCGAGATGGCCGCGCAGCCAGTGCGCACGGCCCATCGTGAAGTGCCCGAACGGATCGAGTGAGTCCCGCTCCAGGCATTGGGATGCGTAGTGCTGCGCGAGCTTTGTCGCCTCCGAATTGTCTGCGTAGCCGAGGAAGGCGGTCTGGAAATGAGTGAATGAAAGTCCGGCATAAGCGCGCGCGAATCCGGGGTCCATGGCGACCGCGCGTTCGAACAGGCCAGTCGCCGCCTCGTTGTCCGCCTTGTTGAAGCGATACATGTGATGCAGGCCAAGATGATAGGCTGACCATGCATCGAGATTTTCGGGCGAGCGCAGCAGGGCTCTTTGCGCCTCGTTGAACGGAATCCGGACTTCCACCGCGCTTGTCACTGCATTGACGATCTGGTCGCGGATCTCGTGCACCGCGCCTACGTCTGCGCGAAACCGTTCGCTCCATACGACGCCGCGGTCCTGCGTGTCGCTGAGCTCGACCGAAATGGACATGGTCTTGCCGGATATCTCGACAAGCCCGGTGAGGCAGTACTGGACGTTGAGTTTGCTCCGCACCTCGTCGAGCTTTGCGTCGCCCCCGCGAAAGAGGAATGACGAGCCGCGCGCGATCACAAACAGCCAGTGCAGGCGCGACAGCTCGGTGATGAGATCGTGCGGTAGTGCTTCAGTGATAGGGAATCCTGGATCACCTGCTCCGATCAGCCGAAACGGCAACACCGCGATGCTTGGCCGCGTGTTGGCGCGCGGCTCGACGCCGGCCGTCTCGCGGGCGGCGGTGAAGGACACCGCGGCACGCGTTTCAACGTCTGCAACGAAGGCAAAACCGAGGCCGTGGACGGTTCGAATGATTGCCTGCTGACGACCGTCGTCGCCGATCGCCTGGCGGGCGGATTTCACGCGGCTCGCAATCGCCGAGTCTGACACGATCCGGCCATTCCACACGGCAGCGACGATCTCGTCCTTGGTGACCATCCGGTCGCGGTGATCGATCAGGAACCGGAGAAGGGCGAAGACTTGCGGCTCCACGGCGACTGCAACGCCGTTCTTGCGAAGCTCGACGCGCTCCGTGTCCAGCTCGAATTCCTGGAAACAATGAATCATCGCCTGAAATCATAGCTCATGGGGCGCCAATCTCCAGAACTTCTCCAGACCGTCTTCAAGCATCACCGGGCCGGCTGCCGTAAGCCGTGGCTCATCAACCCGTCTGCCGACCCTCGGGTCAAAGACAAAAGGAGAATGAAATGAACGACGCCAGAGCCAAGGGACTTGGACGAGCGGTTGTCGCCATCGCATGTGCTTTCGTGTCCGCATGCGCGACGAGCAGCGCTCAGGTTGCCACCGGGCCCGCTATCACGCGCACGGTAGGCTCCGACCTGCAATGGGGTCCGTGCCCGCCCATCTTCCCGGCCGGATGTCAGATCGCCGTGCTGCATGGCGATCCTGCGCGGCCGAACGCCGACGTCTTCCTGCGCGTGCCGGGCGGCTATCAAATCCCCCCCCATTCCCATAGCTCGCCGGAGCGCATGGTGCTGGTCGAGGGCCAGCTCAATGTGCGCTACAAGGGGCAGAAAGCGGAAGTGCTGACGCTAGGCGAGTATGCCTATGGACCGGCGAATAAGCCCCACGAGGCGTCTTGCATTGGCGACAAGCCATGCACCCTGTTCATCGCCTTCGAGGGGCCGGTCGACGCTGAAGCATTCGCTGCGTCCCTTGAATAGGCCGCTGGCCGACGAGAGCCGCTGAACGATTTCGCGGTCGGCCAATCCTGGGCACGCGCGCTGAGAAAAATGGAGATTCAAAATGAACCCGAACAAGATGCTGTGGGAAAAAGGCGATTTCACCCGCATCGCTCAGTGCATGCGCGAGAGCGGCGAGGCGCTGGTCGGCCAGCTCGGCATAACACGAGGATTGAAGGTTCTCGACCTCGGATGCGGCGATGGAACGACGGCCCTGCCGGAAGCGAAGCTCGGGGCAGACGTGCTGGGCGTCGACATCGCCGCCAACCTGGTTGCAGCGGGAAACAAGCGGGCGGCTGAGCACGGGCTTGCGAACTGCCGGTTTCAGGTGGGCGACGCGTCCAATCTGGAAGGCATCGAGAGTGGTTCGTTCGACCTGGTGGTCAGCATCTTCGGCGCCATGTTCGCGCCGAGGCCGTTCGACGTGGCAAAGGAAATGGTGCGGGTTACCCGGCCAGGCGGGCGCGTGGTGATGGGCAACTGGATTCCCAACGATCCAACCCTCGTCGCGCAGATCCTCAAGATCAGCTCGTCCTATTCCCCGCCGCCGCCGGAGGGGTTTGTCAGCCCGATGACGTGGGGTGTCGAGGACGATGTCATAGAGCGGTTCGGAAGCGCCGGAATTCCGCGGAAGAACATTTCGTTCCTGAAGGATACGTACACGTTCAACTTTCCGGGCTCGCCATCCGGCTTGCTGGACGCTTTCAGGACCTATTACGGTCCAACAATGAATGCCTTTGAGGCCGCCGAACGGAATGGGCGCACGTATGCGCTGCGCGGGGAGCTGGAAGCCCTGTTCGAGAGTCAGAACAAGAGCAGCGATCCGGGGAAGACTGCGATTCCTGCAACATTTCTGCGCGTCACTGTCGCCGTTGATTGAACGGCGCTTGCGATGACGAGTCGGGCGGTCGCCAAAAAGCCACCGCCCGAACGAAAACATGGACGCGGATCTCAGCACCTAGCGCAAGCCTTCGGCTAGTTCGGGACTCCAGCGTCACCAATTGGGCGATAAATGACCGGCCGTGGCGGCGTGGCCGGCTGACCGGAATGCGCTGGTGAGCAGCCCTTCGCCTGCGATCCGGCTGATTCTGAACGCTGCTTTTTGCGGACAACCCGCGCCCTTTCAATGCGCTGCGCGGACCAACCCGGCCGATTCCAGACACGTGCGTCCCCCACGCATAGGCCCCCTCTTATAATGCGCGCTCAAACCAACGGGGCGAGCGATGTCCGCATCACGCCTCAGACGACCCCGGCGCCGCGAGCGTCGCGCAGCCGTCCGCCCCCTCCAGCGCCCGAAACTCAGCGAGCAACTTCTGCAAGTGTGGGAACATGCGCGCCGGGTCTTCGCCAACTCCTGCGAGTTCTTCGCCCCGCCCGTCGCCATCGCCGATCGCGAGTACATCAACTTCCCAGAATACCGCGCGATGGACAGCTGGCTCCGCTCCCTCGAACTCCTCACCCGCCGCCTCATCCTTGCAGCAGCCCTCGCCATCAACGTGGCGCTCCAACCAACCGGCTCACGCGAATAAAAGCCGCGCCAGCGCCGCCGCGTCCTCATCTGGTTCAACAAACCCTCCAGCTGGATCGCGCGCCTCCGCATGTTCCCGCGCAAGCCGCCCGAGACGCCCCCGCTCCGCCGCGCCAGACGCGAACAGCCCCGCGTGCTGCCGGCCTTCCCCCTCGCCCGCCGCCTCGAAGCCGTGCGCCGCGTCCTCGCCGATCCCGACACACGCGCGCACCGCTTCGCGGTGAAACTCGCCCGCATCGCCGCGCGCAACGCGAAGGCCAACGCACCGCGCCTGCTCGGCATCCGCACATGGAACTCCTTCCGCCTGCCCAACTGCGGCCAGCGCTTCATCCGCACCGGCATGGAAATCGTCATGCCGCTGATCGAGACGCGTCTCTCCGCGTGGAACGAGCGCTTCGAACCGGGATAGCCACGCTCCCTTAACACAACGTCCGCGCCCTGCAGGTCTCCTGCGGGAACGCGGACGCGCGTCTTGCTTCGAGAGAAAGCTGGATCAGCCCGGCTTCTTGAACTTCAGGATGAACTGGTCCGTCTTGCCGCGGATAGACGCGTCGAAAACACCCTTCGATCCATCGTCCGCGGGATTGTCGAGCACCTGGGATTCCTCCACGAAGGTGAACCCCGCCGCGAGCACTTCGGCCTTCACCTTCGCCATGTCGATACGATGCTTCTGCGCATCGAAGTCGACGCCCTTGGCCGACTGGTGGTCGAGCACGACATAAAGTCCGCCCGGCTTCAGCGCGCCATAGACCGCCTTGTTGGCCTTGTTGATGTCGAGGTTGCGTCCGGGATTGTGCATGTCGTGATAGTTCTGCGAGGTCCAGACGAGATCGAGCGGCTCGGGCGCGGCGATGGTGGTGAAGTCGGTGATGACCAACTGCACATTGCCGTAGTTCGCCGCGTCCGCCGTGATCGCAGCCACAGGCGCAGCCGGAGGCGGCTGGCCTTCACGCTGAACCGGCGCACTGGCAAAGACATAGATCTTGCCGGAGGCGCCGACTGCTTTTGAGAGGATGCGGGTCATGTAGCCGCCGCCCGGGATCAGCTCGCCGACCTTGTCGCCGGGCGAGACTTCGCCGAACGCGATCATCTCGGCCGGCTTGCGGTCCGTGTCCCGCGCAGAGTCAGCCGCCGGTCGCGCCGGATCGGCAATCGCGGCGACGATGTGCGCCGAACTCGCTGTGGGCGCCGGCATGGCGGCCGTCTGGCAAGCCGCTGTGGCGGCAAGCAAGGCCGCCAGCGCCAGCGAACGCATCAGTGTGTTTCGCATCTGGATGTCCTCCCAATTGCCGCAAAGTCGGCGGCGTTGGAGGAAGAAGTAGCCGAAGGACAGGCGGGCGACGATTCGAGGTCGCGAGATCGTCTATCGGTCGCGAAGAGGAACAACCTGGCTTAACCGCCCACCCACGCGGATCGGCTCGACGCGAACGGCAAGTCCCGTCCTGTCGTCCGACTCGATATAGACGCCGCACATCGTTGCAGGCCCCTCAGCTGGCGACTTGCGTTCGACCGGCAATCGCGTGGCCGCCCTCTGCACAAGCGGCCCCTTCTTCATGCCGATCACGCTGTCATAGTCGCCGCACATCCCGGCATCGGTCTGGTAGGCCGTCCCACCCGGCATTATGTGAGCGTCGGCGGTCGGGACATGCGTATGGGCGCCGATCACGGCCGTGACGCGTCCGTCACAGTAGTGACCCATGATGTATTTCTCGGCTGTCGCCTCGGCATGAATCTCGACGACCACCGCATCGGCCACCTGCCCCAGCGGGCATTCCTCAAGCGCCGACTGGACGCCCTGGATCGGATCGTCCAGCGACTCCATGAACGCCGAGCCGTGGATCTGAACGACGAAGACGCGCTGGCCCTTCGGCGTCGTGAACAACTGCGAGCCACGTCCAGGAATGTGCAGCGTCTTGGGATAATTGTACGGACGCAGCAGTCGCGTCTCGCGCTCGATATAGACGAGGGCTTCCGACTGGTCCCACGAATGGTTGCCGAGCGTGATGCAGTCGGCGCCTGCATCGAAGAGCTCATTCGCGGTCGACGAGGTGATGCCGAAACCGCCGGCCGCGTTCTCGCCGTTGACGATCGCAAAATCGAGCTGAAGCTCGGCCTTGATCCGTGGAAGGTGCTCGGCGACCGCCGCCCGGCCAGCACGGCCAACGACGTCGCCAAAGAAGGCCAGACGCATGCTCACTCCTTGTCGGATCGACTTACAGGACCGGCCCGCCAAGGGCAAACGCACCTTGCGTCGCAGCGTTTGTTTGGCAGCTCAGAAGACCCGCTCGATCTGGTCGATGGCGTGGACTTCCCCGCCACGGCAGAAGAAGCTGATCTTCTTGTACATCGGATCCGGCACAGGCTCGCGATAGGCAAGCCGCCCAGGAACCGGCGCATTGGGCGCCGTCCGGATCTCGAGGATCAGTGTGTCTCCGGTCGATGCATCCGAGCGGAGCACAATCGCCGTGTCGGTCGCCTCGGCCAGCCGAACATCCACCTGAAGCAGTCGCGGGGCGCGGCTGGTTCCCGGCATGTGATTCACCCAGGCGCTCGCCTCGGCGATCCGGTGGGGGCAGGCCATCTGGGCAAGCGCCTGGCCGGTTGTCTTCGGGCCCATGTCGCCGTCCGCCTGAGGCGCAGGGGCAAGACAGGCCGACAGCGTCAGGGCGCAGGGAAGCAGCATGGCCAGGGTTTTCAGCACAGATGTCTCCGAATCAGCCCCGAAGCCTATCACGAGCGGATTCAACGGCGGATCGGGCCGCCGACACGCGATTTTCGGCAGCAATCGGTAACCGATCCGCCGTTTCGCTCGTACAGATGTGAACTGGCCCCGTCGCACCCGGTTGCGGCTAACGCTAGATTAGACCGGTCTGGAAGCGGATAACCGTCCGGACGCCAATAGAGAGGACGACGCGAGATGGACCTGAAGTTCCGCCGCAACCCGGACTACCAGACCCTGCGTGACGAGGTCACCCCCGAGCGCATGTTCATGGGCCGCCGCCACGTCCTGTCGGCCGCGGGCTTCCTCGGCGCAGGTTCGATCCTCGGCGCCTTGCCAGCCTGCTCCGAACCCCAGCAGACGCCGACAGCCCCCGCAACCGCCGGCGGCCACGCGGCGCCTGGCGCTGCGCTAACGGCGAAGAAGACGGCGTTCGCCGTCGCAGGCGGCGCGACTGTCGAGGAGGCCTTCACGGGTTACTGCAATTTCTACGAGTTCGGCACCGGCAAGGAAGATCCGCCGCGCTACGCCCAACTCATGAAAGTGTCGCCCTGGCAGGTGACCGTCGAAGGCGAGACGGACGCGCCGGGCGCCTACGCACTGAAGGACCTGATCGATTATTCGAAACTCGAAGAGCGCATCTATCGTCATCGCTGCGTCGAGGCATGGTCGATGGTCGTGCCGTGGATCGGCGTGCCGATGCACAGCGTGCTCGCGAAGCTGAAGCCGAAGTCGACGGCGAAATTCGTGCAGTTCGAGACCTATCTGAACAAGAAGGAAATGCCGGGCACCAACCGTCCCTCGCTGCAATGGCCGTATGTCGAAGGTCTGCGCATGGACGAGGCGAACAACGACCTCACACTCTTCGCCGTTGGCGCATATGGCAAGGCGCTCCAGAAACAGAACGGCGCCCCGCTGCGCACGGTTATCCCGTGGAAGTACGGCTTCAAGGCCACCAAGTCGATCGTGAAGATCCGCTTCCTTGCGGCGCAACCGCCAACAGCGTGGAACAAGGCCAACGCCAACGAGTACGGCTTCTATTCCAACGTGAACCCCAGCGTCTCGCACCCGCGCTGGAGCCAGGCGTCCGAGCGCGTCATCGGTGGAAAGGGCGGCTTCAACGAGCGGCGCGATACCGAGATGTTCAACGGCTACAGCGCGCAGGTTGCTTCGCTTTATGCCGGCATGGACCTGAAGAAGAACTACTGAGGCGATGCAGATCGAAGCCTTTCCCGCTCCCGCCGAACAGGCGTCGGCCACAGGGCTGCTGTTGCCTATGCTGCTGGTGGGAGCGTGGATCGCAGTTGCGGCCGTCCCAGCGCTGATCGCAAAACTTGCGGGCCTCAACCCACGGCTCTATTTCGCCGCCTCGCTGGTCGGGTCGCCAATCGTCAGCCTCCTGATGATTGCGCTGATCCGGAAACCCGCAAGCGAAGCGCCGGCTTTGCGCATGCTCGGAAAGCACTGGTTGAAACCGGTGACACTTGTCGCGCTGATCGCGCCGTTCGCATGGCTCGCCTATCAGTGGACGCTGATGCTGCTGGGCCAGCCCAACGACATGGGGTGGAATGTCGGGCAGTGGACGCACCGGTATCTTGGCGACACGGCGATCCGCGTCCTGCTCGCCACACTGCTGGTCAGCCCGATACGCGACATTTCAGGCTGGGGGCCGATCGCACTGATCCGGCGGCGCGTGGGCCTCGCGGCGTTTTTCTACGCACTGCTCCACCTGCTCGCCTATTTCTGGCTCGACCGAAACTGGTCGCTTCCCGGGCTGATCGAGGACGTGACCCTTCGCACCTACATCATGCTCGGCATGGCGGCGCTGACGCTGATGATCCCGCTGGCCATCACCTCGAACAATACCTCGGTCAAGAAGCTCGGCCGCAAGGTATGGGACCGCATTCACTGGCTGATCTTCCCGCTTGCGATCCTCGCCGTCGCGCACAATCTCCTGATGGTGAAAATTCTCGAAGGCGATCCGCTGCTCCACGCCGTCATCCTCGCCGTCCTGCTCGGCTGGCGCGTCGGAAGCTGGGTGATCGGCAAGCTGAAGACGAGGGAAGTCAAGGCGTAGGGCTCACGCGGGCGGCTTCCAGCAATCCCCCTTGCGCTTGTTGCATCGGGCGTGGGCGAGCTGGAGGTTCTCAGGCGGATCACCACCACCCTTCGCCCGTGGCCGGATGTGATCGAAGGTCGGGCGCTTCTTCTTCCAGACCGTCGCATGTGGAACATCGAACCGTCCGCGCGGCATCGACTCGCCGCAGAGGGCGCAGCGGCCTTCCTGCTTGGCCCACAGGTCGTCGAAGACGCTCAGGCGCCCAGTTCCTTCGGCACTGTCCACCCGCGTCGCGCACATGCGGCAAGGACCGTGTTACGCAGCAGACAGGCGACGGTCATCAGCCCAACGCCCCCCGGCACGGGCGTGATCCAGCTGGCTGTCGTCCGGCATTCGTCGAAGTGAGCGTCGCCCACAACGCGCGTCTTGCCCTCGCCCTTCTCGGGCGCTGGGATGCGGTTGATGCCGACATCGATGACGACGGCGCCCGGCTTCACCCAGTCGCCACGCACCATCTCGGGGCGTCCGACTGCGGGCACGAGGATGTCGGCGGTCCGGCAGAGCGCGGCGAGGTTCGCTGTCTTCGAATGCGCGATCGTGACCGTGCAGCTCTCGGCGAGGAACAGCATTGCCGCCGGCTTGCCTACCAGGATCGAGCGGCCGATCACCACCACATGCTTGCCGGAGAGATCGTCGCCCAGCGCGTGCTTCGCCATGATCACGCAGCCCGTCGGCGTGCAGGGGCGCAGGCCCGGCTTGCCCAGAAACAACCGTCCGGCGGAAAGTTCAGTCAGGCCATCGACATCTTTCGCGGGGTCTATCTTCTCCAGCGCCTTCGCCTCGTCGAGGCCCTTCGGCAACGGCAGTTGCAGCAGGATGCCATCCACCTCGGGATCGCCATTGAGCACGGTCAGTTCTGCTTCAACCTCGGCCTGCGTCGCGGATGCAGGAAAGCGCTTCGTGATCGAGCGCATGCCGGCGGCTTCCGTCTTCTCGCCCTTCGATTTCACGTAGAGCGCGCTCGCTGGATCATCGCCCACCAGCACCACGGCAAGGCACGGCTTGCCCGGCAGATTCGCGACGGCGGCGGCGACCTCGTTGCGCACCTTTTCCGAGACGACCTTACCGTCGATCAGCTCAGCCGGCATTCGCTTCTCCCGTCAGCGTCTCAAGCGCTGCCGCTATAGACGCCCCGGCGGAGATTCGCACGGTCTTGATGCGCTGGGTCTCGCCCTTCTCCACCGAAACGGCGGATTTCGGCAGGCCGAGCGCCCTGGCCAGGAAGTGCTCAACAGCGGCGTTGGCCTTGCCCTTCTCGGGAACGGCGCGGACGCGGACCTTGAGGAAAGCCTGCCCGGCTGCATCCTCGCCCCGGCCCTCGATGGCCTCCTTCGAGGCGCCGGGCTGGACGCGGACGCGGAGTTCCGCCCCGCCCGCAACCAGCCGCCAGCTGCTCAGAACGGAACCAGCGAGATCAGGCGCGGAATGGCATAGCCCTGCAGGAATCCGATGATCAGGATCAGCGCGAACAACGAGAGGTCCAGCGCCCCGAGGCGCGGCAGGATGCGCCGCAGCGGCCTGCACAACGGATCCACAATGCTGCCGCAGAACTGCATGATCTGCCGGGTCGTCGGATTGTACTGCTGCACAACGCCCCCGATGATCAGCCACCCCATCACCACGTAGACGATGATGACGATCTGCAGCAGCCACAGCACCGGCGAGATGAAATAGACGAAAAGGGCGCCCAGCAGTTCTCTCACGTCCAACTCCCGTCCAGCGGCGCACCAGCGCCTGCCCTGACCTAGCTCAATTCGTGAAAGATAGGATACCCCGGGTAAACGCTTGGGAAATCCCTGAAAACCAGAAGGATGGTGGAGCCGAGGTCTGTTCGGACCCCATTTCAAGACATCTCACGCCATGTCGCGATTCGCCGAATGGTTCGATGGAGGCGGCCTCCACCATCTCATCCAATACCCTGTCATTTCAGCCCATGGCACGTTTTTTGTTGGGTTTTGTGTTGGGTCGGGGGAGTTCGATTGAGATGCCGAAGATCGCTCTCGTTCGCAGCGCTAAATGGGTCGAAACGCAAACGAAACCGGGGTTCTATCCCGTCGGCGGCGTTAACGGCCTGTGTCTGCAGGTCGCAAACCGGAACAGCCGGTCGTGGGTTCTCCGAGCAACGATGCCCGACGGGCGCCGCCGCGACATGGGGCTCGGACCCTACCCTCTTGTATCTCTGCTTCAGGCGCGGGAGGCGGCTAGACTTGCTCGTCTCGCCATCCGTGACGGCGTCGATCCCATCGAGGCAGCCAAAGCCATTAAGACTAAGCGACGCGCTGCGCAGGCCGAGATGGTCACATTCAAAGTGGCTGCCGCACAATACATCGCCCTTCAGGAGCCAGGTTGGCGGGGCGGGAAGAGCGCCGCCGTCTGGAAGGCCAGCCTTGAGACCTATACGTACCCCGTGATCGGAAACATCTCGGTCGCTGACATAACGACGACCCACATCATAAAGATCTTCGCAGACCCGAACAAACAGAGCACTGAGCAGCTGTGGACCACCAAGCTGGAAACGGCCCAACGGCTGCGCGGGCGGGTAGAGGCGATCCTCGATTGGGCGATTGCTGGGGGATACCGTGTCACGAGCAATCCAGCACGCTGGAAGGGCCATCTCGAACTGATGCTGGCAAAGCCCGCGCAGCTCAGGAAGGTCCGCCCCATCAAGCATCATGATGCTGTCCCCGTCGATGAGATCACATCCTTCATGCGCGACCTGCGCGACGTCGATGGCGTAGGAGCGAGATGCCTTGAGTTCCTGACGCTTACTGCCACCCGCAGTGGCGAGTCACGCGGCGCACGCTGGTCGGAAATCGACCTTGCGAAAGCTGTCTGGGTCATCCCAAGCGAGCGGATGAAGGCGGGTGTCGAACATCGTGTCCCCCTGTCGCGCCAGGCTGTCGCCCTGTTGAAAAAGACTCCAAGATCTCCCGAAAGCGATCTCGTGTTCCGCTCGCCCGTTACGGAGGGCAAGCTGTCCGACATGACGTTACTGACGACAATGAAGCGGATGGATGTGAAGGCCGTTCCACATGGCATGCGGAGCACTTTCCGTGTGTGGGCGGCCGAACGGACCGACTATCCCCGGGAGATCGCCGAGACTGCTCTTGCCCACGCGATTGGGGACAGCACCGTCGAGCGCGCCTATCTGCGGACTGACCTTTTCGACAAGCGCGCGCAGATGATGCAGGACTATGCGGACTTTGTCGCTCCCATCGCGGATCAAGAGATGACCGATGCGAAACAGCTCACGACTGTTTAACTCGTTGACCGCGCCCTTCCAGAGCGTACGGCGAGCAGCAACCAAAGCAGCTGCGCGCGATCGAACCTTCTGACGGCGCCATCTTCCAACACGTTCGCGCCCCGGAATCGGATGCCTGGCACCAATCCCTCCTTCACGCGACGAGCAACAGTTGCTCGCGAGATGCCGAAGGAGTCACGTACGGCGGCGTAGGTGAACCACACCTTGGTTGCCGGGAGCGTTGCGAGCGATCTTTCGACGGCCTGCCTATCGAAGTCAGAATAGACCGGCATGTCTTCGATCATTGTAACGCGAATGTCGCTCTTGGTTTGGCTCAGTTCAGTCAAGCTTCCGGCTACCTTGGGCGATGGTCGTGGCGCCCGATCAACAACGATCTCGCAGGGTTGCTGGATCGACGGCTCGGGCGACCGTGTCGGCGCCGCCGAGGACGTGGCGGGACGAGCGGCGGCGAACAGATCAAGCTGCGATGCGGCGGCGGAGGCGACGCTGCGACGGGTCTGTAGTTTTTGCTGCGCCACGGTCATGGCTTCAATCTCCAAGGGTAGGACAGCAGGCCCAAGTCCATTGATCCACAGGAATCACCCAGCTCGCGCGTTTGCGGCGGATCCGCTGCAAGCACGCCGATCGCGCGAACAATCCCCGCGGCACCTCAACCCTCGCCGTTATCTTCAGGCTCAGACCCAGTCACTCTCCGCACATGGATCGCACCAGATCGCCCTCATCAGATTCCCAGTCCGAGACCCCTGCCGCGCTGAAGACTCCACGAGATCGATCGACCGCGTTGAACGCCGACAACGTTCTGACCTGCGAACCGCTCCAGCGCCGGACGCCAGGGAACGAGTTGCGAGCTTCGATCCCCCACTATGAGCGCTACCCTTCCTTGTGCGAGGTCGATGCGACGGGTGTAGACACCGGACACCGTGCCCGAACCCAGAGTCACCGGCATGCCGACCTCGCGGGCCAGGGCCTTTGCTGTCGTACGAAGCTCGTGCGCTTTCATGTCTTCAAGCGCTTGTCTCGAAAGCCGCTTGTCCGCCGCGCCCATCCAGCCCTGCTCGATCAGGAATAGCCGCCTTTGTCGGAGCGCTGCTTCAAACTCCCGCGCCAGATGGCCTGCGCCATCAGGCGCCGCCTCCAGACCGGCGAGCGCGCGGTCGAGATGTGTCGGTCCGGCCGCACCGACCTGGCTGATGAGCGTCATGTAGCTCTGGACGCGCGGGGCCATGGGCGCGCGGACGAGACGCGCGCGCTCGTAGGTCAGGACGCGGTCCAGATGGTCGGGCGCAATGTCAAAAATGCCG
>CAIKXW010000424.1 GCA_903831485.1 uncultured Alphaproteobacteria bacterium
ACCTTCCCCGCTTCATCGCGCAGCGGTTCGCTGACCCATTCGAATGTTCGTGGCGTCTTGTAGCGGACGAGATGCTTGCCGAGATGCGCCAGCAGCGCCGCCTCATCAGCCGGGCCTTCTGGGCGGTCGATGATGGCGTGGAGGCGGTTGCCCGTGTTGTCGTCGGGTAGACCGATGACGGCGGAGGAGCGGACGCCGGGAAAGGCGTCGAGGGCGGCTTCGACTTCGGCTGGGTAGATGTTGGCGCCGCCGACGATGATCATGTCGGAGAGGCGGTCGGCGAGATAGAGATAGCCTTCGGCGTCCATCCAGCCCATGTCGCCGAGGCTTTCCCAGCCGCCGTCGATCGCCTTCGCGCTGGCGCCGAGATAGCGGTAGGTCGTGCCGGGGCCGGTGAGCGGGCGGATGTAGACTTCGCCGACTTCTCCCGGAGGAAGCTGCCGGCCGTCCCCGCCCACGATCTTCATCTCGCAGGTGACGACGGGCTTTCCGACCGAGCCTTTGTGGGTGAGCCAGTCCTGACCCTGGATGGTGGTGGAGCCCTGCCCTTCGGTGCCGCCATACAGTTCCCAGATCACTGAGGGCCCGAGCCATTCGATGAAGCGCTCCTTCAGCCAGGCGGGGCATGGTTCGGCGAGATGCCAGAGCGTGCGGAGGCTGGAGAGGTCGAAGCTGTTGCGCGTGGCGTCGGGCATGGCCCAGATGCGGCGCATCATGGTGGGAACCATGTAGCAGGTGTCGACGCGCAGGCGCTCGATCGTGCGGAGCGTCTGCCCGGCGTCGAAGCGTGTGGTGATGCCGACGGTGCAGCCCTTGAAGAGCGCGACCATGGCCCAGAGGAATGGGCCGTTATGGTAGAGCGGGCCAGGCACCAGCATCACGCCGCCGTTCTGGATTTCGAGCGTGACGGTATCCGTGTCGTAGGCGCCGGGGCTTTTGGAGACGATGAGCTTCGGGCGGCCGGTTGAGCCGCCGGATGTCATCGCTTTCAGGGACGCGGCGGTGTGTTCGGGCAAGGGCGCACCCGAGAGACTGGCGTCCGGCTGGAAGCCTTCGGGCACGCACGGCGTGGGCGCATATTCCTCCGCCGCGCATCCCACCACCAGCGCGGGCTTTGCGAGCTCTACGATCTGGTCGCGCTCCAGCTTTGGAAGCTTGGCGGAGATCGGCTGCGGCGTGGCGCCCAGCTTCCAGGTTGCAAAGCAGGCCTCGATGAACTCGATGCCGTTGGGCAGGCCGATGGTGACGAAGTCGTCCTGCCCGACGCCCAGCGCTTCATAGGCGCGCGCGAGGCGGTTGGTGCGCTCCTCGAATTCGGCCCAGGTTACCGAGGCGCCCTCGTGATCGATCGCCACGCGGCCGGGCTGGATGCCTGCCCAGAAGGCGACAATGCGTGACAGCGAAAGCATCGGCATTGTCTTTGTCTCCGCTGGAGGGCCCGAGACGATGGTCGAATGGCGGCTCCCCCTTGGCAAGGCCGCCATGCGCCAGTCAGGCGACGCCGAGCTTGCCGCGGTCGCCGTCACGGGCGGCGGCGGCAAGCTCCTCAGGGCTTACGAATGCCTCAAGGTCAGCCGCCTCGTAGAACGGGCGGATTTCCATCTCGCTCTTCCGGCCCGGCATGGGATCAGGCGCGCGTTTCGCCCAGGCGAGCGCCTCGCCCATGTCCTTCACCTGCCAGATCGAGAAGCCGAGGATCACCTCGCCCGTCTCGGCAAAGGGGCCGTCGAGAACAGTGCGGCGTTTGCCATCCGAGACAATGCGCCTTGTCTCTGCCGGGCCCTTAAGACCGGCTGCGGCCACGAAGACGCCCGCCTTGACCAGTTCCTCGGTAAAGGCATCCATCGCCGCGAAGGCCTCCAGCATTTCGGGCGTCGGGGGTCCGTCCATGCCGCCATCCTCGACACCCTTCGCAAACACCATGACCCGCATTGCCATTCTCCCTGTAAGCCGTCCCTGTTCGGCGCCCTGCAGGAACGACGAACGGGCCCGCTACTCATCGACATCCGACCGCAGAATTTTCCGTACGTTGCGCGTGGATGCACCCCTCAGCCAGGGTCTTTGGCCTGATTACCTCGCTTAAGCAGTTGACGCCTGCGGCAGGGAGGTAGAACTCTCACCGCGGCTGCCCGACGCTGCGCACGAGATGCGGCGGGGCTTTCGGGAGGAATGACCATGCTTCGTATGCTTGCTTCGGCAGCGGCTGTTTCAGCGATGGCGCTGGCGGTTTCGTGCACGACCCCGGCTGCAGATCCGGCGGCCGAGTCGATGACGGTGGCGCAGGCGGCGCCTGCCGGGCCGCATCCGGGCGAGGTGGTCTACAAGGCGCGCTGCGCGGTCTGCCATGATAACTCCGAGGCGACCAAGGCGCCTTCGGCCGCCACAATGGCGCGGCTGACGCAGGGACACATCACCAACGCGCTGATGACCGGGATCATGATCCCGCAGGCGGTGGGGCTGACGTCGAAGGATGTGTCGGACGTCTCGAACTATCTCGCCAAGGGCGGCGAACAGGACGACAGCTGGACGACGGCGATGCGCTGCCCTGCCTCGCGCGCGACGCCGAAGCTGAGCGCTGCGCCGACAGTCGCGACATTCGGCTTCGACATGAACAACACACGTACGCTGGACCCTGCCAAGGTGGGCCTTGCGGGCAAGGATCTGAGCACGCTCGATGTGGCGTGGACGATCGCCTTCCCGAACGCGATCACGATGCGCAGCCAGGCGGCGGTGGTCGGCAACTCGCTTTTCGTGCCGGTGGGTGAGAGCAACA
>CAIKXW010000425.1 GCA_903831485.1 uncultured Alphaproteobacteria bacterium
AAGACAGCGTTCATCGCGTTGATGCTGGGGTCTGGCGTGATGAAGCGACAGGCCTGGGTGGCGCTTGTCGTGGACACGATCATGATCGTGCTGTTCGCGGCTTATCTGCTCGCGACGTCGGGACAGGCGGCATAGATGGGGCTGTACGCGAATTTCATTGCACCCTGGCTTGTGGACTGCGCATGCGGGACCAAGCCGATCGCATATCAGCGCCGCAAGATCATTCCGCGCGCGACCGGCGTTGTGCTGGAGATTGGCGCGGGCGGCGGGCGGAATTTCGCGCTGTATGATCGCGAGAAGGTGGAGCGCTTGATCGCGCTCGAGCCTGACGCAGCCATGGTGAAGCGCGGCAGGGCGCGGGCGCCGGAGGGACTGCCTCTGGAATGGCTGCAGCGCGGCGCGGAGAATCCTGGCGTTGCGGACGGATCGGTGGACACGATCGTGACGACATACACGCTGTGCACGATTCCGGATGCGGTGGGCGCTCTGGCGGCGCTGAAGCGCACGCTGAAGCCGGATGGGCGGCTGCTGTTCTGCGAGCATGGTCTGGCGCCGGATGCGGACGTGACGAAGTGGCAGAGGCGGATCGAACCGGTGTGGCGGCCGATTGCGGGCGGATGCCACCTGACGCGCGACGTCGAAGCAATGATCGCCGCGGCGGGCTGGCGGATCGATCAGGCTGAACGGATGTACCTGCCAGGAACGCCGCGTTTTGCCGGGTACAATGTGTGGGGCTCGGCGCGGCCCGGCTGAGCGCAGATTGCAGGCGCCCGGTTTCTGAGCGCCTGCGGATTCGGCAAGCGGCGCCCCGCGAAGATGCAAGCAGCAGCCTTGAAGGCCTGATTTCGGGGTCCGGGAGCGTTTGCCGTTGCGACTCGCAGGCGAATGCGCGCCGATAGTCATGACGCACATGTGGGGCTCCCCGGCATTCCGCCCCCTGCCCGTGCGCCTCGCGCAGGACGGCGCGCTGCTGGAGGACGCTAACTTGAGACACCCCGACACGATTTCCGAAACGCCCGCGCCGAAGGTTGCGGAGCCAACAGCTACCTCCCGTCGTGCGCTGCTGCGCGGGCTGGGCATGGCGAGTGTGGGGGCGGCCGCACTTGCGGCTGGCTGCTCCAAGACAGAGGCCGTTGCTGCGCCGACGCCGGCGCCGGTTGCGCCGACCGTGGACAAGTCGATGGCGATCATGGGCGCGAACGAGAGCCCATTCGGCCCCTCGAAGAAGGCCGTGGCCGCGATGATCGAGAAAGCCGCCATGACGGCGCGCTATGCCGATGGCGAGGGCGAGGAACTGAAAGCGCAGATCGCGAAGATCGAGGGCGTGGCGCCCGATCAGGTCTTCCTCGCGAACGGATCGGCGCCGATCCTCTCGGCCTTCGGCGAGATGATCTCGATGAAGGGCAAGGGCCAGCTGGTCACCTCGGAAGCGACCTATGAGGGCGTGCCGCGCACGGTGAAGCAATACGAAGCTGAGTTGATCATGACGCCGCTGACGGCGGATTTCCGGATCGACCTCGATGCGATGCTGAAGAAGGTGTCGTCCAGGACGACTGCCACCTACGTCTGCAACCCGAACAATCCGACCGGCAACATGGTCGACCCGGTGAAGCTGAAGGCGTTCGCCATCGAAGCGTCGAAGACGGCGCCCTGCTTCATCGACGAAGCCTATCTCCACCTGTGCGACGACTACGACGCCAACGTAATGACCGGGCTGATCCGAGAGGGCCATAACGTGGTGATCTGCCGGACCTTCTCGAAGATCTACGGCATGGCCGGGCAACGGCTTGGCTATGGCATTGCCCAACCGGAGCTTGCGCGAACGATCGCGATGACGACGCGCGGCGGCGGCATCAACCATGCCGGCATCGTCGCGGCGATGGCGAGCATCGCGGACGCGGACTTCGTGCCGACCATGCGGCCGAAGTTCAAGGCGGGGCGCGAGCGGCTGTTCAAGATCGCCAAGGACCTCGGGCGGCCGATCGCCGCCGATCCGCAGGCAAGCTTCGTGTTCTTCGATGTCGGCATGCCGCACAAGGATTTCGCGGACAAGATGAAGGCGGAAGGCGTGCGGGTCGTTGGCCGGACATGGCCGGGCTTCGACACCTGGACGCGCATCAGCGTGGGCGAAGACTGGGAGATGGACCGCTGCGAGGCGGCGCTCAGGAAAGTCCTGGCCTGATCCTTTCTTCCCCGAGACGACTTGAGGCGGCGGGCGCAGGCTCGCCGCCTTTTGCTTTTCGCGGGGAGCAGCTACGTGGCGCAGCGCTTGAAGTCGAAGACATCCCACGGTTCTTCGC
>CAIKXW010000426.1 GCA_903831485.1 uncultured Alphaproteobacteria bacterium
AGGATTTCGTCGGTGCGCCGTTCTGGGCCGGGGACGCCGTAGAAGCCGGCCATCAGCTCCAGCGTTTCGCGGGGGGTGAAGAACGGGTCCATGTTGATTTCCTGCGGCACCACGCCGAGGGCCGCCCGCGCCTCGCGCGGGTTCCGGTCGGCGTCGATACCCCAGACGCTCACCGCCCCGGATGTCTTGTTCACCAGGCCGGCGAGAATGTTGATGAAGGTCGACTTGCCCGCCCCGTTCGGCCCCAGAAGGCCAAAGATGGACCCGCGCGGCACCGCCAGATCGACGCCTTTCAAGGCCTGCTTGGCGGGCATCTTCTTGGAGGCGGCATAGGTCTTGGTCAGCCCCTTTGCGGAGATGGCGAGTGCGGGCAGACCGGACGTCGAATCGGGCAAGGCAGGCAGTCCTCTGGCGGCGGGATGGCCACATTGACGGGCCACCGGGCGGCCCATAGGTAGGGCGCATTCGGCCGGGCCGCAAATCAGCCCGCCCAATCGAGAGGACGAAATGGCATCGCCCCCCGGAAAGACATCGCCCCTCGCTTCGCCGGTCCCGGCAGGCCAGCGCAGCTTCACGGACAATCCGGAAATCGTGGTCGTTACAACCCGCAAGGTTGCCTGCGACGGCGTGGGCGGCGCGCTCGGCCATCCCAAGGTCTGGTACGACATGTCAGAGGACGACCATGTCGAATGCAAGTATTGCGACCGGGTCTTCGCCCTCAAGGGCGGCAGCCGCGACCGGGCCCGCTAGCCTGCCTGCCCTGCCCGCCATGCCTGGCGGAATAGAGGCCGCCCCGACCAGGTTTTTTTGCCGCGTACCGGCATTCGGGTTTGTTTCGATCCGCGAATGGATATATCTGACGGGTCGTCGGGAGCTTGACGCCCTCGGCAGGGGCACTGGTATGAACGCGTTTGCTGCAAAACTTGTCTACGGACTTGGCCTGCTTCTGCTGGCTGCACTGGCGGTGATGCCGCAACAGAAAATGCGCGTGGAAGCTGTTGCCGCCGCCGTCCCCATGCTCACAGCCGAAGACAGGCTGGCGCAGGCGATCCACGACCGCGTCGCGGTCGAAGCCGCGGCCCAGCGAGACGATGCAGCTCTGAGAAAACTTCGCGCCGAAGAGGACGGGCTCCGCCGTCTGGCTTTCGAAAGCGATGCGAAAGCGTCCCGCGAGCACCTGATCAATGCACTGGCCGACTCGCTTTCAGCCGCGATGCTCACACGCGCGAACATCGCCTCGGGCGGCGCGCGTACAGAAGAGCTGGACAGGGCCGACGCGGTGGTGCGGAAGCTGACAGCCGCGATCAACGACGAAGTGCGCGGCCTCGCGACCTGATCCGACCGGGCGTTGACGGCGCAGCGCCAGCGCGCGATCCCTGATGATGGGTTAGGTCCGGACGTTTCAGGAAGAGCGACATGATGCGATTTGCTGCTGGCCTCACTGCCCTGCTCCTGTCCGCCTGCGCCACACACGCCCCCCTGCCGGACCTGGCGCAGTCGCCGCCGGGCAAGGCGCCCGCTTTCGACGCGGCCATCGCTGCGTTTGCGGAGGCGGACCTCACGGCAATGCCGCCGGGATGCGCGACCCTCTTCGTCGGTGCGTCGTCCATCCGGTTCTGGCGCAGCCTCAAGGACGATTTCCCCGACCGCACCGTGATCAATCGCGGCTTTGGCGGCTCGACCATCTGGGAGGTCGATCATTACTTCGACCGCGTCGTAGCGCCCTACCAGCCGGAGGAGATCGTGTTCTACGCGGGCGAGAACGATCTCAACGCCGGGCGCACGCCTGACGAGGCCTATGCCGATTTCGTTCATTTCATGCGGCTCAAGGAAAAGGCGCTGGGCGCAACGCCGGTCTGGTTCATCTCGGCCAAGCCCTCGAAGCTGAGGTTCGACCAGCTCGCGAAGCAGACCGCGCTGAACGCGAAGATCAGGGCGCTGGCCGACCAGCGCGACGATCTCGCCTATATCGACGTCGTCCCAGCGATGCAGAAGCCGGACGGCACGCCAAAGGACATCTTCGTCGAGGACAACCTCCACATGACGCCGGAAGGCTACGCGCTGTGGACGCCGCTTGTGGACGCCGCGCTGGATGCGGGCCAGAGCGCAAAAGCGCCGGGGTGCTGATCGCTATCTTGCGATCAACGCCAGCCACTCATCCTCGCTGAGCACCTTCACCCCATGCTTCTGAGCGTCGGCCAGCTTGGAGCCAGCGCCAGGACCGGCGATCACGATGTCGGTCTTCGCTGACACGGAACCCGACACCTTCGCCCCGAGCGAAATCGCCTGCTGCTTGGCCTCGTCGCGCGTCATCTTCTCCAGCGTGCCGGTGAACACCACCGTCTTGCCGGCCACGGGCGATCCCGACGTGTCGGCGACCTTGTAGTCCTCGATCGTCACCTCGCGCAGCAGGGCCTCGACAACCTCACGATTATGGGGCTCGGCAAAAAAGTCGACCAGCGCCCCTGCCGCAACGGAGCCAAAGCCGTTGATGGCCGCGAGGACGACCAGATACTCGCCGGGCCTGCCGTTGGCCGCTGACTGGACCTCGGAACGGAAGGTCTGCCAGTCGCCATGCTCGGCGGCGAGCGCAGCGCGCGCCTTCTTGTTGAGGCCGTCTATCGAACCGAGGGCGTTTTCCAGCGTATCGTCCGCCGAGACGGGCTGTTGTGAGGGAAGACCAGGCGCAGCATCCAGGAGCTTCTCGCGAGCGCCGGGGCCAATGCCCTCGACAGCCTCAAGGCGCCGGTAGGCGTCGTTGGGCCGCTGCTCGCCTGCGCGAGCGGCCATCTCCTCGATCTCGACGATGCCCCCGAAATGGCGCGCCAGCAGCAATGCATTGGTCTCGCCAATATGGCGAATGCCCAGTGCGTTGAGAAATCTGTCGAGGGGCTGGGTGCGCGCCTTGTCGATCGCATCGAACAGTTTCTTCGCCGAGGTCTCGCCATAGCCCTCCCATTGCGCGAGTGGCGGCAGGCCCGCTTTCGCGATCTGCGCTTCAAGCGCGAAGATGTGCTGCGGCGCAGTCATCACGCCGGCCGCGAAGAATTCCTCGATCTGCTTGGCGCCCAGCCCCTCGATATCGAAGGCGCGGCGCGACACGAAATGCTTCAGGCGCTCGACCGCCTGCGCCGGACAGATGAGGCCGCCGGTACACCGGCGATCCACCTCTTCATCGCCCTCGCCCCCTCCCCGCACGGCTTCCGAATCGCAGAACGGGCAGCGCTTCGGGAATCTGTAGGCCCTTGCGTCCTTCGGGCGCCTGTCTTCAACCACGCGGACGATCTGCGGAATCACATCGCCGGCGCGCTGCACGATGACCCAGTCATTGATCATCACGCCAAGCCGCGCGATCTCGTCCTCATTGTGAAGCGTGGCGTTTGACACGACGACGCCGCCGACCGTCACCGGCTGCAGCCGCGCAACCGGCGCAAGCTTGCCGGTGCGCCCGACCTGGATATCGATGCCAAGCAATTGCGTCATCGCCTGCTGCGCCGGGAACTTGTGCGCCGCCGCCCAGCGCGGCGAACGCGACACAAACCCGAGCCGTTGCTGCCAGTCCAGCCTATCGATCTTGTAGACAACGCCATCGATGTCGTAGCCGAGCGAAGCGCGGCGCGCCTCAATGGCATGGTAGACTTCGAGAAGCTCTTCAACGGACTCGGCGCGTTTCATGTCTGCATTCACCGGCAGACCCCACGCCTTGAACGCCTTCACCGCATCCCACTGCGTTTCGGCGAACGGCTCGGACACGTCGCCCCATGTGTAGGCGAAGAAGCGCAGCGGGCGTGACGCGGTCACCGACGGATCCTTCTGCCGCAGGCTTCCGGCGGCGGCGTTGCGAGGATTGGCGGGGCGCTTGCGGCCGGCCTCTTCCTCGGCCGCCTGAAACGCTTCGAAGTCGGACATGGTCATGTAGACCTCACCACGCACCTCGATACGGGCGGGATGACCCTTGCCCTTCAGCTTCTCCGGCACATCCTTCAGCGTCCGGATGTTGGCGGTCACGTCTTCGCCCACGGCGCCATCGCCGCGCGTCGCCGCGCGGACGAGCACGCCATTTTCGTAGAGCAGGCTGCAGGACAGGCCGTCGATCTTTGGTTCCGCCGTGACGGCGACCTCTTCCTCGGCCTTCAGGTTGAGAAAGCGCCGCACGCGCGTAATGAATTCCGACACCTCTTCATCGGCAAACAGGTTGTCGAGCGACAGCATCGGCTTCAGGTGGGTGACCTTGCCGAAGCCGCCAACGGGCGCCGCGCCCACGGCGTCGCTCGGACTATCCGCCTGTTTCAACTCGGGGAAGCGCACTTCGATGGCGGAGAGGCGCTGGCGCAGCGCGTCATAGTCCGCATCGCTCATCGCAGGCGCATCGTCCTGGTAATAGGCCGCATCGGCCGCACGGATGTCC
>CAIKXW010000427.1 GCA_903831485.1 uncultured Alphaproteobacteria bacterium
CAACCGCATTCGCGAGTCGTCTGTATTGCATATCGGAACCATCCAGGGGCGCGGGCAGACCGTGGTTGGCGATCGCTGCCTGCTCATGAATGCCTCGCATGTTGGGCATGACGGCATCGTCGGCAACGGCGTGACCTATGCCACCCACGCAGTTACCGGTGGACTCGCGGTCGTCGAGGATCTCGTGACCCTCGGGGGCAACTCGGCAGTTCACCAGTTCGGGCGCGTCGGGATGGGCGCGTTCATCGGCGGATGCGCGGCTGTCCTTGGCGATGTGATCCCGTTCGGCATGGTGGACAATCAGGGCGCGCTGCACGGGCTGAACATTGTCGGCCTGAAGCGGCGCGGCGCCACGCGCGAGACGATCCATCTTCTGCGCAATGTCTATCGCGAGCTTTTCCACGGCGCTGGCTTTTTCGAGGATCGGCTGGCGCGGATCACCGAGGAGTCTTCGCATGTGCCGGAGGTGAAGCGAATCATCGATTTCATCGCGGCCGGTGAGAAGCGGCCGCTGTGCGTACCGAGACCGAGCTGATGTCGGGCGCGCGGCTGGCCATCATTGCCGGGGGAGGCGACCTTCCCCGGCGCGTTGCGGAACAGGCGCGGCGCACCGGGCGTAATCCGCTGGTGGTGGGATTGAAGGGCTTCGTTGACGCCTCGCTACTGACCGAGTTCGGCGGGCCAGAGCTCTCGGTCGGCGAGATCGGGCGTCTGATCCAGCTGATGAAGAAGGAAGGCTGCGAGGAGATGGTATTTGCCGGTTCGCTGAAGCGGCCGGACTTTTCTTCGCTGAAACTTGATCTCAAGGGCGTGCAGTCACTGCCCCGGATCCTCGCGGCGGCGAAGAAGGGCGATGATGCGCTGTTGCGGTCGGTCATGGATGTGTTTGCGGAGGCGGGCTTCCGCATCGTCGGCGCCGATGACGTGCTGGACGACCTGCGCGTCGGGCCAGGGCCGCTGGGCGCGATTGCGCCGGGGCCGGAGCATTGGCCGGACATCAAGCGCGCCGCTGAGGTCGCGAAGATTTCCGGCTCGCTCGAGATCGGTCAGGGTGCGGTGGTCTGTGACGGGCTCGTCCTCGCTGTCGAAGCGCAGGAAGGAACGGACCGGATGCTGGCGCGCATACCGGAACTGGTCGAGGAGATACGCGGGAACCCGGAGGCGCGACGCGGCGTGCTGGTGAAGGCGGCCAAGCCGCAGCAGGAGCGACGCATCGATCTGCCGACGATCGGGCTGGCCACTGTCGCGGGGGCTGTCAAGGCGGGGCTGGCAGGTATTGCCGTGGAAGCGGGTGCAGCCCTGGTGGTCGATCGCGAGAAAGTCGCGGCGGCGGCGGATGCTGCGGGGCTGTTCATTGTAGGCTTCACTGTGGCGGATATCGCGTGAGCCACGTCTACCTCGTAGCGGCCGAGGATTCCGGCGACGCCATCGGCGCGGACGTTATCGATGCGATGCGTGCGGCCGATCCGGGGGTGCGGATTTCCGGCATCGGTGGCGAGCGTATGCGCGCGAAGGGCGCGGCGGCCGATGTCGACATGTCCGGGCTGGCGGTGCTTGGGCTGATCGAGGGGCTCAAGGCCTACGGGCGCGTGAAGAAGGCCGTGGAAGATACGGCCGACGCCATCGCAAAGGCCGACCCTGACAGCGTGGTGCTGATCGACAGCTGGGGCTTCATGTGGCGCGTGGCGCGGGCGCTGAAGCTGCGTGGGGTGCGGGCGAAGCGGATCAAGCTGATCGGACCGCAGGTGTGGGCGACGCGGCCGGGGCGGGCGCGCGTGCTGGCGCAATGGGTGGACCACCTGCTGTGCATCCATCCGTTCGAGCAGCCCTTCTATGTGGAGTGGGGCCTGCCGACGACGGTGATCGGCAACCCGGCGCTGCATCGTCTGGCAAAGGGCGACAGTGTTGGATTCCGGCAGCGGCATGGCATTCCTCCGGAGGCGCCGGTAATCGGTCTGCTGCCCGGCAGTCGCAATGCGGAGATGCGGCGTGTGGCGCCGACACTGTTCGAGGCGGTAAAGCGGACGCGTGCCGCTGCGCCGGGCGCGCATGTGGTGTGCATGACGGCGCCCAGTGTTGCTGCCGAGGTGGAGCGGCAGGCGAAGGAGCAGTCTTATCCCATCGTGCTGGTGCGCGATGAGGCTGAGAAGGCGGATGCGTATGCCGCCATGACCGTTGCGATTGCGTGCTCGGGCACGGTGACGACGGAACTGGCGGCGCAGGGCGCGGTCGTTGTGACTGGATACAGGCTGGGTTGGATCACCTGGGCGCTGCTGCGCGGCTTCCTGTTCAAGTCGAAGTACTCTGCGCTGGTGAATGTGGCGGCGGATGCGGAGGTGATCCCCGAGTTCATCCAGACGCGGTTTCGCGCGGACCTGATTGCGGCGTCGGCGATTGACCGGCTCTCGAAGCCGGGTGTGCTGCGCGCGCAGCAGGAGGCGCAGGCCAAGGCGATTGCGGTGATGAAGGGGACGGGGCGGCCGGCGGCGGAGATCGCGGCGGAGACGATCCTGCGGTTGTCGTGAGTGGCGCGCAATCAAAACGGGCGGCTCTTGCGAGCCGCCCTTTCGGTGTCGATGTGTCGTGACTAGGAGCGCGC
This sequence comes from uncultured Alphaproteobacteria bacterium, assembly GCA_903831485.1. The sequence continues at coordinate 2,600 of CAIKXW010000427.1, forward strand.
AGACAGCGGGACGTAGTTGCGTTGCGGGGCGCCGGTGTAGATCTGGCGGGGGCGGCCGATACGCTGGGTCTTGTCGGTGGTCATCTCTTCCCACTGGGCGATCCAGCCCACGGTACGTGCTAGAGCGAACAGAACGGTGAACATCGTCACCGGGAAGCCCATCGCCTTCAGCGTGATGCCCGAATAGAAGTCGACGTTCGGATAGAGCTTCTTCTCGACGAAGTAGGGATCTTCCAGCGCAATCTTTTCGAGTTCCTTGGCCAGCTTGAACAGCCGGTCGTTTTCCAGTCCAAGTTCCTGCAATACATCGGCGCAGACCTTGCTCATGAGTTTTGCGCGCGGATCGAAATTCTTGTACACGCGATGACCGAAACCCATCAGTTTGAAGCTGTCGTTC
>CAIKXW010000428.1 GCA_903831485.1 uncultured Alphaproteobacteria bacterium
CCAGCCCAGCACATCGACCGCATAGTCCATGGAAGCGAGCGCGCCTTCGAGCGCATAGCCCTTGCCCCACACATCGCGGATCACGCCCCAGCCCACCTCGAGGCCGGGCCAGCCATGCGGCGCCCATGGGCCAAGGCGACCCACCCACCGGCCGCTGTCCTTCTCGAAGACGGAGAACATGGCGAAGCCCGCGGCCTGCCACGATCCGATCATGGTGCAGATGCCGCGCCAGACCACGGCAGGCGGCTGGGTCTTGCCGATGAAGCGCGCGGCTTCTTCGTCCGCCATGTAGGCGCACCAGGGCTCGAATTCGGCAAGGCTCGGCACCTTCAGGACAAGGCGCGGCGTCTCGATAACGGTGGCGAGGCGATGTGTGAAGGTGTTGGGTGTGAACGCGTTGGGCTTGGTGGACATGCCAGTGCGCCTCCTGTCGGGCGCACCTTGTATCCAGCTTCGCTGGCGTGGACTACTGGCCTCCGGCTTCCTTCTGGAAGTCGAGCGTCACGCGCCAGCCGGACGCCGCGCCGTCCTCGACCCACGCCTTCTTCAGCTGGACCGGATACGTATAGGACGACCCCGTCATCGCACGCTGCGCGTCGGCCGTGCTTTCGTAGATCATGGCTTCGGTCGCATCGAGCTCGTTCACGGATCCGTCGCGCGATGTCCAGTCCGCGGGCAGGCAGGCGTCCAACTGGCGGCGCGCCTCAACGAAGGCTTCCTTGGCGGGCGTCGCATTCGCCGCGCGGTCGAGCGCGCCCGACGAATACAGCGTGCAGTTCAGTGCATGGATCACGGGGCCGCCGGGAACAGCAGCCTTTGCCTCGGCGACCTTGCAGGCGGCGTTTGCCGGCGCAATCGGCGGGCCGGCGCCCAGCGACGCAAAGGGCGCCGGCTCGTTGAAGGCTGCGAACACGGCATTGATCTGCGTGCAGTCGACAGGCGGTGGCGCCTCATCAGCGTCGCCGGTTGCGCCAATGGGCGCGATTACAGCCTGTTCCTCCGCGACAGGCGGCGGCGTTTCTTCACTGCACGCCGCAAAGGCGAGACAGGCAACGCCAGCGATCGTCAGGCCACGCATGCACGAACTCCCACACCAACGGATCAGCCCAGGCCGACCGTTCGGCCATTCAAGGATCAAACCGCGACGGATACAACATTCACCCGCGCGCCAGGATGCCGCGGACCGATTGCTCGAGCGCCTTTTCCCATGGCGTCCAGTCGAGGCGCAGCTGGCGTGTGGCGATGTCGGACGACAGGCAGGCATTGGCCGGGCGTTTTGCCGGTGCAGCGAACGCTTCGGTCGAGACAGGCGAGACACGCGCAAACGGTCCGCCCTGGCGGCGTGACTCGTCCATGATCGCCTGCGCCATGCCTGCGCGGTCGATGCGGCCGGGCGCTGCGAAATGCAGCAGGCCACAGAGATTGGCGGGCGCCGCGTGCTTGCGCCGCGCGATGGCGAGCAGGCCGGCGGCGATGTCCGGCGCGTAGGTCGGCGGGCCGAACTGGTCGTCAACGACGCGCAGCTCGGGGCGTGTGCGCGCGAGGCTGATCATCCTCGAGACGAAATTTTCGGCGAACGCCGAGAACACCCAGCACACACGAACGGTCAGGGCGGCTGGGTTGTCCTCCAGCACAGCCAGTTCCCCGGCGCGCTTCGAGTGGCCGTAGACCGACAGCGGATTGGGCGTGTCGATCTCGTTATAGGCGCCGGCCTTGGTTCCGTCGAACACGCAATCGGTGGACATGTGCACGAAGCCTATGTCGCGCGCGCCGCAGATGCGGGCGAGGGCGCGGGGACCGCCGGCGTTGACCGCGTAGGCGAGGTCTTCCTCCGTCTCCGCCCGGTCGAGATTGTTGTACGCGCCGGCATTGATCACGATGTGCGGAGCAGATGCGTCGACGAAACGCGCAAGCCTGTCCGCATCGCGCAGGTCGGCTTCGGCTGACGAAGCCTGGATCAGCGTGATGTCAGGGGCGTCTGCAGCGCAGGACGCGAGGGCCAGGGCGACCTGTCCGTTCCTGCCGATCGTCGCGACGCGCAAGCTCATGGGCGTCGTGTCGCATGCTGCAGGCCAACAGCAAAGCGCCATCGACGGCGCTACGCGAAGGCCCTAGTTTCCCATCAACGAGAAAATCCGGGAGTCCTTCATGAAGCGTCGTTTCCTCGCCCTGGCGGCGGTCATGGTCCTGGCCGGCGGCAGCCCCGCCGCCTTCGCCCAGGCGACGGGGACGCAGCCGGGAACGGCGCAGGAGATGAAGGCGACGCGGTCGGCCTGGTTCAAGCACCAGCCCTGGCAGACCAGCCTGCCGGAAGTGAAGAAGACCGGCAGCGGCCTCGAATACGTCGTCATCGCCAGCGGCCCGGCGACCGGCGCCTCGCCGAAGATCAACCAGGCCGCACAGATCTGGTATGAAGGCCGGCTCAACTCCGGCGGCCGCGCCTTCGACTCGTCCTTCCAGCGCGGCGCGCCGGACGTCTATCCGGTGGCCGACCTTGTGCCGGGCTTTTCCGAAGCCCTGATGGCGATGAAGCCGGGCGACCGCTGGCTGGTATACATCCCCTCGACGCTCGGCTATGGCGACCGCGGCTATCCCGGGCTCATCGGTCCGGGCGAAAATCTGCTGTTCGAGATCCTGCTCGTCAGCGCGGCGGGGTAAGTCACCATGCGAATTCTCATTCTTGCAGGATCCGTGTTCGCGCTCGCGGCCTGCGGTGGACCCGCGACCCCAGCCGCTCCAGCGGGTGAAGCGCCAACCGCCGAGGCGCCCGCCACACCTGCGCCAGCAGCCGGGGCAAAAACGGCCGATGCCGCCGCTTGGGCGAAACACGCCCCATGGAAGAGCGATCTTCCAGAAGTCGTGAAGACCGGGACCGGTCTTGAACGCGTCGTGCTCGCCTCCGGCCCAGAGGGCGGTGTGCCGCCAAAGGCGTTCGAGCAGGCAGAAGTGTTCTACGAGGGCCGCCTCGATGCGGGAGGCCCGGCCTTCGACAGCGCCTTCGAGCGCAATGAAAGCGCAACCTTCCCCGTCAGCGCTGTCGTCGATGGCTTCAGCGAAGCGCTGCAGCTCATGAAGCCCGGTGACCGCCGCCTCTGCTATCTGCCCTACGAGCTCGCCTATGGCGCCGCCGGCAGGGGACCGATCCCGCCTGCAGCCGATCTGCTGTTCGAGATCGAGATGGTGGGCGTGCGCTAGCGACAACGCCAACCTTGACGTTCAAGAACGTTGCTCATATTCTTACCGTGTCTGGTAAGGAATTTTCATGCGCATCACATCGAAGGGGCAGGTGACGATCCCTCAGGATGTTCGCGACCAGGCGGGCCTTATGCCCGGAACCGACGTCGAGTTCGTGCTGGAAGGAAAGCGTGTGGTGCTGCGCAAGGCCAAGTTTGCCGGCAAGGCGACGCGCGGACAGAAGCTGGTCGAGCGTCTTGCCGGCACGGGATCGTACGACCTTGGAGTCGATGAAATCATTCGTCTCATGCGCGGACCGCCGGCGGACGCGGATGCGCCGCCACACAAGCGATGATCCTGGTCGACTCAAACGTCCTCATCGATATCAGCGCCCGCGATCCGAAATGGTTCGACTGGTCGGCCGAGCAGCTCG
>CAIKXW010000429.1 GCA_903831485.1 uncultured Alphaproteobacteria bacterium
CCATCCGAAGAAAGATCCGATGACGGGCGGCATGCCGCCCCAACGCCTGTCCGCTACCCTGAAGAGCGATGGTGGGGATTTACTGCGTGTCCTTGTCGGGGCGAAGTTCAACCGCCTGATGGATGTCGAGGCCGAATGCGCGATCGTGGCGTCCTGCATGAGCGGCCGGTTGACCGGACGACCTGCCGCAATTGCTTCCTGGATCGCGCTCCCGGTAGGCGCGCGTGTCCGGAGGAGGGCCCCTCTCGCTCAGAGACGCAGTTGGTGAAATCACGCAGGTGCTGGACAGCCTCGCGTGGCTGCAGGCGCCGCGCCTCACTCCCCAACCCCGGCGCCACGCATCAGGGATCGTGTATGCGCGTCAGTAGTCCTTCTTCCAGCGCACGGCGATCTTGGTATCGCCGCTGCCGTCCGCCGACGAGATGATCGAGACTTCGTCCGTCGGCTCCCATTCCACTTCCGCGCCCACGCCACCCGCGCCGCCCGCGCCCACCTGGATATAGACGTCTTCCGCAAGGTACTTGCCTGCCGACACCGTGGCGACGCCGTCCTCGGCGCCGAACGCCACGCGGTCGAGGCCTGTCGCCTGGCGCACCAGCCCGACCGGATCGAACACGGCCTGTCCGCCCGCCAGCTGGGCCAAGCCCGCCGCCAGCTGCGCGCCCTCGAAAGCAGACAGCTGCGTCACCGACCTCCCGAAAAGGATTCGCGCCAGCACTTCGTCCTGCGGCAGGGCAGGCGTCGATTCCAGCACGAACTCCGGCTCGGTCGCCGTGCCCGAAATCCGCACCCGCGCCGTGATGTCCGCCGTCGATCGTTCGGCCGCAATGTTGATCCGCGCCATCCGGATCGGGCCATCCAGCGTGATTGTGCCCGTATCGAACTGGAAGCGCCGGCCCGCCAGATCCAGATCCCCTCGCACCAGCGTCGCTGTGCCGGAGATGGAAGGATCGCTGACCGGTCCGGTCACGCGCACATTCGCCGCCCATTCGGTATCGAGCCCGCGCCCGAACACCACGATCCGGCGCGGCGCCGAAACGCGCAGGTCGAGCTGCACCGGACGCCGGAACGGAGACGTCGCCGCTTCGGCTTCTTCCTCATCCGACTGGTTGGGAAAGTTCACGCGGCGAAGCCCGGGAATTGTCGGAATGCTCGCAGACGCCGGCTGCTCGATCGAAATCCGCGCCTGCGCCACGGCCAGCTGTCCGCTCACCTGGATGCTGTCGGCGACGATCTTCAACGCGCCATCGCCCGACACGATTGCAAACCGGTCGTTACGCCCAAGCGCGCGGAGATTGTTCGCCTTGAACGTCACGCCGCCCTGCAAGCCGCCATCCCATTCGATGGCGCCATCGCCCGTCAGCGTACCCCCGGCCCCGTCATTCGCCGTCATGTTCGTGATGCTGGCCGACCTGTCGTCGAATGCGCCGGTCGCCGAAATGTCGCGCAGCGATAGCCCCGTCTCGCCATGCTCATACGCGCCTTCGGCCACGGTGAAGCCACCTTGCAGCACGGGATCGGCAAGCGTCCCCGTCGCCCTCACATTGGCGTCGATCGCTCCACGCAGCGACTGATCCTCCGGCCCGAACAACGCCCACAGCTGTTCCGCGCGCCCCCGCAGGTCGAGCTCGGCCGCCATTGGCGCAGCGGTATCGAGCGCAAGCGCAAAGCCGTCACCCTCGACAACGGCCAGCTGCGATGAGGCATCAAGCTTGAACCCCTGGCCTTCGCCGTCGATGCGCGCCGTCAGCTCGCGTCCGCGCAACGTTCCGACGAGCTCGAGTGACGCCGGATTGCCTGTCAGGCCCACCGGGTTTGCGTTGGCGATCGACAGCTGCAGATCGCCCGTCGCCGGTCCGGCGCCGTTGTTGAACGTCGCCAGCCCCGTGACCAAGCCTTCCAGTCGCGTGATGCGCGCCAGCCGCGTAAGCCCACGCAGGCTCACATCTTTCAGCTCCAGACGTCCCGTCGCAGCGGACGGCGATTGTGCAGCATCGAGATCGATCTCGCCGCGCAGGGCCGAGAACGCGGCATCCAGCGACCAGTCATCCGGCCCGCGCCGCCAAACCGCCGGCCGCGATGTCGCGATCGGAAATTCGTCCACGGTCCCCTTGAGTGTCGCCCCGCCTGACCACACATCGCCCTGCTGCGATCCGGTCGCGGAAAGCTCGAGATCGATCGGCGCCCCCAGCGATCCCGTTGCTCGCGCCTCGACCGTCGCGCGTCCGTCCAGCGCCTTGACGTTGAACGCCAGCAGAGACAGCCGCAGCGCCGAACTGCGAAGGTCGGTCAGTCGGCCGCTGACATCCATCACCAGCTCATCGCCCATGCGAACCGAGCCGTTGGCGATCATCGCGCCGCGCTCCAGCCCGGCAATGCCGTTGAGCGGCCCGCTGGCCGTGAAGCTCGTCGCCAGCACGCCGTCGGCGAAAGCCAGCCGCGGCGCGTTGAACTTCAGTTCGCCCAGGCTCGCGGCCAGGTCGTTGATACGCCAGTCGCCTTCGCCCGCCTCGATCCTTCCGCTGGCGCGGAATGCTCCGGTGTCGGAATCGCCGGCCAGCGAAAAGCGACCCTCGATCGCCTCGCCGAATGTCGCGTTGGCCATGCCCGAAATATCGCGCACCGAAACGCCCGCCGTGCTGACAGCCCCATCGGACAGGCGGAGATCGACCACGGGCCGCGTGATCGTGCCGGCGACGTCTGCGGTGAAAGCGGCCGCCTCGATCACA
>CAIKXW010000430.1 GCA_903831485.1 uncultured Alphaproteobacteria bacterium
GACGCCAAGAAAATGGATTCTGACGCCGAAATCGGCAACGAATTCAGGGAAGAGCTGCCCCCCTTCGAATTCGGCCGCGTCGCCGCCCAGACCGCCAAGCAGGTCATCACGGGCAAGGTTCGCGAAGCCGAACGTCACCGCCAGTACAATGACTTCAAGGACCGCGTCGGCGAGATCATCAACGGCACGGTGAAGCGCGTCGAATACGGCCACGTCATCGTCGATCTCGGCAAGGCCGAAGGCGTCATCCGCCGTAATGACGGCATCCCGCGCGAGAACTTCAACACCGGCGACCGTGTCCGCTCGTATCTCTACAAGGTCTCGGCTGAAGCCAAGGGCCCTCAGATCTTCCTCAGCCGCGCCCACCCGTCCTTCATGATCGCGCTGTTCGCGCAGGAAGTGCCGGAAGTCTATGAAGGCGTGATCGAGATCAAGGCCTGCGCCCGCGATCCGGGATCGCGCGCCAAGATCGGCGTGTTCAGCCACGACAACTCGATCGACCCGGTCGGCGCCTGCGTCGGCATGCGCGGCGCGCGCGTGCAGGCGGTCGTGTCCGAACTCGGCGGCGAGAAGATCGACATCATCCCGTGGTCGGGCGATGACGCCACCTTCATCGTCAACGCGCTGCAGCCCGCCGAAGTCTCCAAGGTCGTGATCGACGAGGAAGAGGGCCGCGTCGAGGTGGTCGTCGAGGAGAGCCAGTTCCCGCTCGCCATCGGCCGCCGCGGCCAGAACGTGCGCCTCGCCTCCCAGCTCACCGGCTGGCAGATCGACCTGATGACGGAAACGGCTGACTCCGAACGCCGCCAGCGTGACTTCAAGGAACGCACCGACCTCTTCCAGAAAGCCCTCGACGCCGACGAGACGCTGGCACAGCTGCTCGCCTCCGAAGGCTTCGAGACGGTCGAGGAGATCGCCTATGTCGAGATCGAGCAACTTGCCTCGATCGAAGGCTTCGACGAGGAGGTCGCCGGCGAACTCCAGGAACGCGCGCGCGAATACCTCGAAAAGCTGACGGCCGAGCTGGTCGCAAAGCGCAAGGAACTCGGCGTCACCGACGAAGTCGCCGAGATGGAAGGCGTGACGCCCCAGATGGCGGTCAAGTTCGGCGAGAACGAGGTAAAGACGATCGACGATCTCGCCGGCCTCGTGCCCGACGATCTCGTCGGCTGGAAGGAGCCCGGTCCGGACGGCAAGCCGAAATTCATGGCCGGCCTGCTCGAGAAGAACGACATGAGCCGCGAGGACGCCGAACTCTTCATCCTCAAGGCCCGCGTTGTCGCCGGCTGGGTCGAACCGCAGGCGCTTGAAGATGCGCTCGCCGCCCGCGCCGCCGCTCTCGACGCCGAAGAGGCCGAACTCGACGCCGCCTCGGACACCACCAGCGGTACGGCACGCAGCCGTGGCGACGAACTGTTCAACCTGAAGGGGGCGAATGCCTCAAGCGACCAGTGATGGCGAACTGAACGGCGCTCCGGATGCCGAAACCCCCATTCCCGAGGTGGATGGGGGACCGCCCCGCATTGGCAAGGCGTCCGGCGACCCCGAGCGCCGCTGCATCGCAACGATGGAGCGGCGCCCCCAGGGCGAGATGATCCGCTTCGTCCTTGGGCCTGACAATCAGGTCGTGCCAGACATCGCAGCCCGCCTGCCGGGCCGCGGCGCATGGGTGACGGCCTCGGCTGATGCCCTGCAGCAGGCGGTCAAGCGCGGGGCTTTTGCCCGTGCATTCAAGGCTCAGGCGAAAACCGGACCCGATCTTGCCGGCCAGACCGAAGCGCTCCTGGTCAAGGGCATCCTCAACATGATCGGCATGGCCAAGCGCGCCGGCGATCTCACCCTCGGCTTCGAACAGGTACGGGAGGCAGTTCGTTCGGCCCGCCCGGCTTGTCTTATGGCCGCCGCGAACGCATCTGAGGACCAGCGGAACAAGGTGCTGGCTCTGGTCCGTGGTCTGTATGGCCCCCAACCCGGAGAATCCCCCAAAGACGCGCGCCTTCCACCCGTCGTTTCGTGTTTCTCGGACGAAGAATTGGGCATGGCCTTGGGGCGTGAGCGTGTGGTACACGCTTGCCTCAAACAGGGCCGCATAGCGCACGCTTGGATGGGGGAGCTGACAAGGCTTTCCGGCTTCCGGCGTGTCTGGCTGCCAGGCTGGCAGCCTGCGTCCGTCCCAGCCAAGGGCGCCAGCGGGCAAGACATTGAAGACTCGAAGGCCCAAGACCCCGGGGGCGATCCTCCGGACTCCCGGGCGTGAACCATCTCGATCGCAAACGAAGTGAGTGAATGACTGATACAAAAGACACGGACAACACTGGACGCCGGCCGCTGACTCTCAAGCGCGCCGACACAGGCACCGTGAAGCAGAGCTTCAGCCACGGCCGCTCCAAGCAGGTCTCCGTCGAGGTCAAGAAGAAGAAAGTGGTCGTGACCCCAGGCGCCGCGCCCAAGGTCGCGCGTCCTGCTGCTGCGCCCGCAGCCGAGCCGGAGTTGAAACCGGCGGCTGCCGCCGCCCCTGCCGCGCCCGCCGCTCAGCCGACGGCAGCCCAGGCGGCCGTCAAGAAGTCGAACTTCTCCGAAGCGGAACTCAAGGCCCGCAAGGTCGCGATCGATGCCGCCCGCGCGGATCAGGATCGCCGCCGCATCGAACAGGAAGCGATCGAGGAGGCCAATCGCCGCCGTGCGGAAGAAGCGCGCCGCCTCGCTGAAGACGAGAAGCGTCGCGCCGAAGCCGGCACGCAGCGTCCCGCCGCCGCTGAAGAAGAAGATGCTGGCGGCGCCGCCGCCGCGTTCCGTGGCGCCCGTGGCGAGCGTCCAGAACGCGACGCCCCGCGTCGCGACGCGCGCACCGCTCCGCCCCGCACCGGCGCGAACAGTTTTTCTGGCGACCGTGGGGCTCCCCCACGCGGACCCGGAGGCGCCGTACGCGTGCGTCCCGATGCCGATCGTCCGCGCGGTCCGGGTGGACCGCGTCCGGGCGGTCCGGGCGGCGCTGCCCGTCCCGGCGGCCCAGGCGGCGCACCGCGTCCAGGTGGATTTTCAGGCGATCGTCCGCGCGGTCCGGGTGGACCCGGCGCGCGTGGCCCCGGCGGCGGACCGCGTCCGCTCGCCCCGCTCGATACCGATGATCTGACGCCGCTGAGCGAACTCGGCGGCCGCGTCAAACGCGTCAAGGCAAGCGGCGATGACGCCCCCGGCGGCAGCGAAGTCCGCCCCGCCCGCAAGGACGAACCGAAACGCCGTCAGGGCAGGCTCACCGTCTCCGCCGCCCTTGGCGACGATGACGAAAAACAGCGCTCCTACGCCGCCGTGAAGCGCGCCCGCGAACGCGAACGCGACCGCCGCCTGAAAATGGCCGGCGGCGCTGGCGAGAAAGTGTCGCGCGAAGTCGTGCTGCCGGAATCCATCACCGTCGCCGAGCTCGCCAACCGCATGAGCGAGCGTCAGGCCGACGTCGTGAAGTTCATGATGCAGCAGGGCGAGCTCGTCCGTTCCACCGACGTGCTGGACGCGGACACCGCCCAGCTCATCGTCGAGGAGTTCGGCCACAGCGTAAAACGCGTGGCGGAATCCGACGTCGAGATCGGCCTCGAAGGCCATGACGACGTGGACGACCACCTCGAAGGCCGTCCCCCGGTCGTCACGGTCATGGGCCACGTCGACCACGGCAAGACATCGCTGCTCGACGCCCTGCGCCAGACCGACGTCGTGTCGGGCGAGGCCGGCGGCATCACCCAGCACATCGGCGCCTATCAGGTCCAGCTCAAGACCGGCGAGAAGATTACCTTCCTCGACACGCCGGGCCACGCGGCCTTCTCGTCCATGCGCGCCCGCGGCGCCAACGCCACCGACATCGTCGTCCTCGTGGTGGCGGCGGACGACGGCGTGATGCCGCAGACGATCGAGGCGATCCAGCACGCGAAAGCGGCCAA
>CAIKXW010000431.1 GCA_903831485.1 uncultured Alphaproteobacteria bacterium
AAGGGGACAAAATCGTGAAAACTACTGCGAAAGCGCATCTCCTGCGCTCAACGCTTTTTGCGGCGCTCACAGCTGCGCCCGGTCTCTCCTTCGTCGCCTACGCGCAGGACACCGTGCCGACCACATCGACCGAAGCGGCAGCAGACCAGGATGGCGATGTTGTCGTCATCACCGGCTCGCGCCTCCGCTCAGAAGCGCTGGACAACCCAAACCCGACGTTCGAGGTGGGCGCCGAGCAGATCGACTCCCGTCAGGTCGCCAACGTCGTTGACGTGCTGGAAGATCTCCCGATCGTCGGCGTCGGCACAAACGCCCGCGGTACGCAGGTCCAGAACGGCGACTCGTTCGCGTTTCCGGACGTGCTTGACCTCGGCACGCAGCGCACCCTGACGCTTCTCAATGGCCGCCGTATCGTCCCCTCGAACCCTGGCTCCGTGTTCGTTCCGGGCAACGCTTCCGGCTCGCAGGTCGACCTGACCTCGATCAACCCGCAGATGCTCGAGCGGGTCGACGTCCTGGCCGGCACCGGCGGCGCGATCTATGGCGCGGACGCCGTCGGCGGCGTCGTCAACCTCATCACCCGCACGGACTATGAAGGCCTAGAGCTTCGCGCCCAGGCTGGCGTGTCGGAATACGGCGATGGCGAAAACTATCGCCTCTCCGCGCTCTACGGCACGGACATCATGAACGGGCAGGGCAACATTGTTGCCTCCCTCGATTACTCGTCGTCGGACCTTGTCCGCTCATCGGCGGACAACGGCTCGCGCTATCAGGGGTCCGGCATCCTGAACCCCTATGAAGGCTCGGTCCGCAACCCGGCCGCGTTCAACGCGCAGACCGCTGTAAGCACCTTGCTCGCCGGCGGCACACTGCCTACGGCGTTCCTGCCGCAAGGCTCTGACGGCGTGCCGGCGACCTATTTTGGACCGCTTGCGCTTTCCAACCCTCTGACGTCCGCGGGCGGCACGCTGGTCACTGGCCAGCTCTTCGGCGGCGGCTTCTCGACCGCGACGAACCTTATTCCGGTCGGCGCAATTCACGGTTCGCTCGCGGCAGGCGGTGCAAACCCGACCAGCGCGTTCTCGGTCTTCGCGCCGACTACGCTGCCGACAGGCGTTGTCGCTTCGTCCGTCATCTCCACACTGGCGCCCGGCACCAACACGGCCGGCCTCTCTGCGACCCAGCTCAACACGCTGGCGATCGCCCTTCTGCAGCGCAATCGCCCGACGCCGCAGGAGTATTTCGCCCAGAACCCCAACACGAACCCGCTGCTCTTCATGGGCACGTTCGGCACATACCGCACCGATACGGGCGCGTTCAACGGCGCCAACGGCTACATGACCACGATCGCCAACACCAATCCTGCCACCAGCGCGATCTTCCCGCGCGTTGCGGTGCCGCTGGCGTTCGACTCGTCGGGCAACCTTGTCAGCTACAACCCGGGTCAACTGTCACCGACCCTGCCTGGCCGTATCGGCTCGATGTACAACGGCGCCGGCTACGACTCGTTCGGGCTGGGCGACACGCAGTACCAGGCGGGCAATGAACGCTTCTCCGCCGCTCTCAACGGCCATTACGACATCAGCGAGGGCCTGCGTTACCGCTCTACCCTGATGTATACCAAGAACGAGTTCGAACAGAGCGCAGGCGCCGTCGCCAACACTGTGGGCGGCAGCGCGCAGGCCGGCGCACAGTCGATTCCGATCTACATCGACCAGAACCCCTACGTGACGGCCTCTTCGCTCGCGACGATCAACCAGCTGGAGGCCAACGGGCTGGTGATCCCGCGAATTGGCGGTCCCAGCGGCCAGCGTGTCCTCTACATGGGCCGCGCCCTGCGCGACGTGCTCGGCGGCACCGGCACGAAATCCACCTTCGATGTCGAAAACTACCAGATCATCCAGAGCCTCGAAGGCGACTTCGAAGTCGGGGCGTCGGATTTCTACTGGGATGTGGCGGCCTCCTACGGTCGTTCGGAACAGGAGTCGAAACGTCCGGACCTCCTGGACACTGAATTCGCCCTCGCGACCGACGTCGTGCGGAACGGCAGCGGGCAGGCGGTGTGCCGTCAGCAGACCCTCCCCACCCCCGAACGTATCAACATCCGCAACCCCGGCACAGGCGCCGTTGTGACGACCACCGGCCTGACGCCTTCGGCGGCTCAGGTTGCTGCGTGCCGTCCGCTGAATCTGTTCGGCGATGGCAATGGCGCGCTTGATCCGGCTGCGGTCGACTACGTCGTCGGCACCGCAAACGTGCACGCCCTCAACTCGCTGGAATACTATTCAGCCTCGCTCGGTTCGGATCTTTTCGACGTTCCGGCCGGCGCGTTCCAGGTTGGTTTTCAGGCCGAATACCGCAAGGAGTCGGCAGAGTTCGAGCCAGCGCCGGACACCCAGATCGGCGCGGGTCGCACAGCCCCCCAAGGTCGCGGCGAAGGCTCGCTGGAATTCCGCGAATACGGCGTCGAGGCGAAACTGCCTGTGTTCGGTGGCAATTTCACCTTCCCCGGCGCTGAGGAGCTGGAACTCGGATACGCCCTGCGGATCGTCGAACGTGAACAGGACTCCTCCACCGTGGTCATCACCGGCACCGGCACGAAGGACGACACGTTCAACTACTACATGCGCTGGAAGCCGATCGACGACCTGACGATCCGCGCCGCCAACTCGCGCACGGTTCGCTCGGCATCGCTGGTTGAACTCGTGGGCCCATTCACGGTGGCCTTCACGGGGCTCGCCTCCGCCAACCACCCCTGCACCACTGCGCAGATCGGGCTTGGACCCAACCCCACTAACCGCCGGGCAAACTGCGTTGCGGCTGTGCAACGGCTCGGCATCGCACCCGACGCGACCAGCGCGACGGCCTTCCTGGCAGGGTTTACTGCCGTCGGCGGGACCGTTCCTGCAAACGCGGGCGGCAACCCGGGTCTTTCGAACGAAGAAGGGAACACCTACACGCTCGGCTTCACTTTCGAACCCAGCTTCATCCCGCGCCTCGTGATTGCGGTCGACTACTTCAACGTCGATATCACGAATGAGATCGGTCTCGTCGGTCCAGCAACGTTTGCTGAGCCGTGCTTCGACGGGGCTCCGAGTGATTTCGGAAACGCGGTCGTCGGCGGTTATCGCGCCTGCGAAGCCATCCTGTTCGGCACGCCGACAGGCCCTGGCGGCCAGTTTGTCGTCCCGACGAACAACGCCATCTCGGGCAATCCCGGCATTGCCGGCGTTCTCGCTGGCGCGCCTGCCACCAACCAGGTGCCGTTCGAGATCGCCTTTGCAGCCTTCTCCAACCTCAATCTGGGCAAGCGCGAATTCCGCGGCGTGAACGCCGAGATCCGTTACAACTTCGAGCTGAATGAAGTGCCGCTGGTCGGCAGCATGATGCAGGATTGGGGCGGTATCGACCTGCGCGCGTCCTACTTCCACACGCAGCGTTACGACATCTACGGCAACGGCGTGACCCGGACGGATCGTCTGGCCGGCGAGCATTCGAACCCGGAACACGAGTTCCGTCTCGACACCCGCCATACGGTCGGGCCGTTCTCGCACACGCTGTCCTCGCTCTACACGAGCGCGACGGTTTCAAACGTGCTGACGACGAAGAACCTGATCCCCGAACAGACGCCGGCCTTCGTGGCGGATGACTTCTGGTTCTTCAACTACAACGCTGCCTTCGACCTCAACGACAACTATCAGCTCCGTCTGACGATCAACAACCTGTTCGATCAGGAAGAGCCCCGTGGCGTCTACGGCATCGGCAACAACATCGACGGCGGTTTCGGCCGCGAGTACATCGTCGGCGTCACCGCCAAGTTCTAGGCTTGAACGGCACGACCAATGAGAGAGAGGCGCACGATGTGCGCCTCTCTTTTTTTGTGTTGGCGGCAGGGCAGAGGACGCACGGCTCTGCGCTGCGCGCAGGGCGGCGTAACGAGGCCAGGTCAGCCCAGCAGTTTCAGGGATCGCCGATCGAATGCAGAGCGCCGCCACGCGTGTGCAGCCAGTCGCGCGCTTCGCGCCAGTCGGGATAGCAGCGCTCGACCTGCTTCCAGAACCGGCTGGAGTGGTTCATCTCCTTGATGTGCGCCACCTCATGGGCGGCCACATAGTCGAGCGCAAATGGAGGCGCGCAGACCAGCCGCCAGGTGAAGTTCAGCCGCGCCTCCGACGAGCACGACCCCCAGCGCGAGCGCATGTCCTTGATCGCGATCGAGCGTGGCGTCACTTTCAGCGTCTCGGCGTGCACCGCGACCCGCTCGGCAAAGTCGATCCTCGCTGCCGCGCGAAGAAAGGCTCGCGTCTTGTCGGCGAAGGCCTCGCGAGGGCCCGGGATCAAAAGAAGGGGAGTAGGACCCGACGTCCTGTCGATCTTGACGGTCCGTCCCGTCTCGATATGCCTTAGCCGATGGATGACCCCCCGCAAGGGAATGTAGGCACCCGGGCGGAACAACACAGGCGGTGGTAGGGCATCCAGCCGCTCGGCAATCCAGTCCACTCTTTCAGTCGCAAAACCGATCGCATCGAGGGCGTAACGGGAGGCCGGGGCGGTCGCGATCGCTTCTCTTGCCGTGGGGTCAATGCGAACCGGAACGCGCCGGGCGCGCTTGTCGATGTGCAACCGCACAGGCACCGAAGTACCTGATTTTGCGAGCAAAAACACCCGGTGATGCGATTCCGCGATGATCATGCTAAGGCGTAGCCCCCTGCGCACGACGACGCAACACAACCTCTCCGGGGAAGATGATGTTCAAGCACAAGCTCGCCTTTGCCAGCCTCCTGGTGCTGTCCGGCTGCGGCGTCAGCCGTGAGGCCAAGATGGCCCTCGAAGAGATGCAGATCCTCGAGAACAACACGAAGCCCGGGCTTTCCTACACGTCAGTGTCCGGCTCGGGGAATGACGTCACCCTCAAGGGCGTCGATCTGAAGGCGCCCGCCGACTACATGGTCGCCATTGCCGGCCTCGGAACCGACCTGGGCCCCGACGTGGGCGAGGCGGCCGGCTTGCCCGACCCCAACGCGCCTCCCGCCGTCGTCGCGCGCGCAGAGTCGATGACCTTCAAGGGCCTCACCATGAAGGACGGCAAGCCCACCGTCCGCGACATCCGCCTCAACAACATCACGCCGACCATCCCGCTCGGCGACGCCACCCTGACGTTCGGTACGCTCGGCCTCGATGGCATGAACGAGGCGACCGGAACCTTCATCGCCGGCGCCATCGGGATGGACGAAGCACTCACCCCGCCTCCCTACGAACAGTGGGCGTTCCGCAAGGCCGAGATCGGGGGCATCAAGCTCGCCGGCATGATCCCGCAGGACGAGGGCGAGGCGGGTGACTTCGCGGTCGAACTCGGCGAGCTTTCGCTTGGCGATTTCACATCAACAAAGCTCGGCGAGGCGAAGCTCGCGGGTCTCAAGGGCGCGCTCAACGTGCCTGGCATGGTCGCAATCGCCGGCACGTTCGACTTCGGCACGCTGACGGTGTCCGACATCAACACCGGCTTTCTCGGAAAGGCCTTCATGGCCGGCCTCGCCTCGGGCATGAATCCCGAAGAGAAGGTCGACTTCACCGAAATCTATCGCGACTTCACCAGCCCGCTCGATGGCGGCGTCGACCGCGTCGACTGGACCGGAATGGCGGCCAACGTGTCGGGCCTGAAATTCGATACATCCGAAATGCACGCCAAGGTCACGCGCAACGCGGATGGCGTCGCCATCGCGTCGGACCTGCCCCGCTTCTCGATGAAGATGACGGCGGATGCCGCGGGCGGCACGGTCGGCGCGATGGGCATGATGATGCTCGCCATGGCCGGCTATGGGTCCGACGTGATCGAGGTCTATTCCGGCGCGAGCGCCAGCTTCGATCCGGCGAAGGATCTCACCCGCTGGACCGACTACAATATCGGCGTCACCGACATGTTCGACGTGAAGATGTCCGGCGGCGTCATCGGCCTCAAGCAGGCGTTGCCCAGCCTGATGGCGGGGATCATGTCGATCGCCGACATGGCCGGCGAGCAGATCGAGGCAGATGCGGCGGAGGACGAGGAGGCCGGCGCCGATGAAGATGACAGCGCGGACGATGGCGCTGAAGGCGCCGCTCCCGAAGCCGATGCCGACGCGGACGAGGAAGCCGGCGGCGACATGTTCGGCGACGTGCCGCCGGAAATGATCATGTCGCTGGTGATGGGCGTCCTGCCGCTACAGCTCACCGATCTCGACATCGCCATCACGGACACCGAGCTGATGAACTTCATCCTCGAGAGTCAGGCGGTGGAAGCGGGGCAGGACGTTGCCGCCTTCCGCGCTGACCTTGTCACCATGATCGCCGCCAGCTCCGTCTTCCTCACCGATGCCGGCGTCGATGCTGCGATCGCAAGCGAACTCACGGCCGCCGCCTCCGCCTTCATGGCCGGACCCGGCACGCTGCGCATCCAGCTCAAGCCGAAGACGCCGCTTGGCGTCATGAGCGCGATGGCGACGCCGCTGACGAAAGACAATCTCGGCTTCACGGCAAGCTTCACTCCGGCGGCGCCTGCGGTGAACTGAGCGGACGCAAGCCATGCAGCTTCGCCGCTTTCTGCATGCGTAGTTTGCCGAGGCCCAAGTCTGTCACTACCCCTGGAGCGCGAAGGCTAAGAGCAAGAACCCAGGGTCTGCGCGCGCCGCTCCTGGGTTCCGGCTCGCGCTTCGCGCGTCCGGAATGACAGCGGGAGAGCAGGTGTGAAGCATGCAAGACGTGAGGTTTCGGCGGATGGGAAGCGGGCGGAGCTAGTCCAGCGCCTTGAGACAGCTGGC
>CAIKXW010000432.1 GCA_903831485.1 uncultured Alphaproteobacteria bacterium
GGCCATCTGTAACGGAAGGGCGGCGCGAAATGCACGTAGACGTCGCTGGTGTTCCTGGGCGGGTTGAGCAGGCGGATATCAAAGGATCTTGCTTCACCAGGCTCGAGATACTGGAAAGGCAGCAGGGACGACTGACCGGACAGGACGAAATCCCAGCGATCCAGCGCCTCCAGGGTAAGCGGAGGCATCTCCATCCTGGTCTTGCCAGTGTTTCGCGCCGCGCCCGAAACCACCGTCACTTCCCTTCCATTCTCGAAGACGGAAACAGATGTGATGTCCTCGAGATTGACGCCCTTGTAGGAAGGCTGGGGCAGGTCCCTCTTTCGGACGATCGGGCTGAAGAAGATGTCGACAACCGGGAGCGGGCTGAGAGCACTCTGGACGGCGTCCTCGCGCCTGCGTTCGGCCGTTTCGATCTCGGCTTGTGTCGCCCGGTCTGCCGTCATGGCGACCCGCATATCGCGCACGACCAGGGTCGCCGCATGCGCCTTGCGCGCATTGCCGTCATCAAAACCAATCTTCTGCATCAGGCAGATCAGGGCCGCCGTCTCATCCGGCGAATAATCCGGCACGCGGCGAGATGCCTGTCTCTGCCCTGTCACAACGATGCGATCACTCTCCGCAGAAGCATCATCCCCGATCTGGGCATTCCATTCGCCTGGAGGCCCCTCTGCATTTGCTGCGCTGACCAGCTGATCCTGGATCAGCGGTGTCTCCGGCTGCGCCTGCGCAACGCTCTGATCAGCAGTCTCCGTGGAGGGCGGCGTTTCGAGAGCGACCAGGCCGAGGCCGCTTGTCATCTCCGTGCTGATACGAAGTTGCTCCGCGGGTATGTCGAGCTCAAACGGCTTGGCGTCAAAGCTGAAGCAGGCCGACATGGGGAGCACCGCTGCCCCGACCAGGGCTCTGCCGATGCAATGCCGGACAGAAAAATCCATGAGCAGCTCCAGCGAGTTGGTCGGCGCAGCAAGCCACCCGCCCGAAAAGGCGCCTGGTGACAGCCTGCATGATGCAGGCTGTCCTACGCTTGTACACGACTTGCAGATTGTGCGGCCCGGTAACATTGCGGATCGTGGCAGGCCCGCAAGCAGACATATTGAAAGAGCAGGGGGCCACAGCTTTAGGCCGGCGACGAAGATCGGCAGTATCCTCCACGACCCGGACCAGCCAGACCCAGATCCGGAGGCAACTGACGGGCGCCCGGAATCTTTGGGGGCGTCCACATGAGTGATGTAACCTGGGGCGGGCCATCGGTCTGCCCGCTCAGTCCGCGCGCGGCGCGTTGGACAGCTGACAGCCTTCCTCGAGACATTCTGCTGCAGTGTGACAGTGCGAGTGGCATCGGTCAGTCACGGATCACCCAGCTCGCCTCGTTCGGGATCGAGAGCGCCGGCGACATCGATCGCGACGCAATCATGCAGGCGCCGGGGTTCGAACCGCAGCTGGCGTCCAGGCCCTGCATCTGGCGCGTTGACCTGGAGCAGTGGTCCAGGTTCGATCCTGCAACCCCTATGCGGCGCTGTGGGCGCGATCTGAAGACGCCGCTCGCGCACTTTCAGAATGAGCCGAAGGAATCAGCGCGCCAGGTGCAGGTCCAGGAGAGGCGACTGGCGACGATGACGGCGCGACTGTCAGCGCATGACGGCGCGGTCGCAACTGCCGTTACGGCGGCGGCAGCCGCCAGGACGGGCGGTGGCGGGGTGACGATCAACGCGGGACGAGGCCGTCGCCACCATCCCGGGTCTGCCTGACTTTGCCTGCTTCAGACCTGAGGATTTCAGTAGGTTTCCCGGGAGCTGCAGGTCGCGGTAGAAACACGGTGTTGGGGGACGGGCCGCGTAGTCGCAAGGCAGGGGTAACTTCCTGCTGGGCCTTCAGCCGGCTTTCTGTGAGGTCTCTTCGGCTCCGCAGTTCGCCCGCTGAAGGCCGCCCTGCGGATCATGGATGCTTGCTGCAAAGAGCCCCTGCCGCCCCAGGTCATCTCCGTAACACCTCGCGCGAGCCAGTCAGGAGTCCTGCTTGTCCCGGCGCGCGCTTCAGGTGCACCCCGGAGCAGGCCTGTGATTCTCCGGAGCAGGCCTGTGGCGCGCTCAGTTCGCCGTCCCGAAAGCCCGTCCCCCAGCCAGATTGACAGCTCACCTAGGGCTGTATCTCACCATACAGCATTGCACGCGCGACGGCTTCAGCCACCGTCCTGCAGCGCAGCTTCCTACGGGCATTGCGCAGATGAAGCTCCACAGTGACGCGTGCAAGTGACAGGCGGTGCGCGACCTGGTCTATCCGCTCTCCGCGCGCAATGAACTGAAGGACATCGCGCTCGCGACCGGACAGGCTGGCGGCATTGTCATGCCGACGCAGGAGTTCACCGACGGCGCCAGCGTGAAACAGATGAGCCAGTGAGACGAGCTCGGGGAGGCGCCCGGCGAACATCCTGCTGAACTCTGTCTCGCGCGCGGAGGAGCCAATCATGATCGCGGCGCCCGGAAGGCTGGATCCGCGTGGGCCCGCAAGCGGGACAAGAATGCCTGACCTGAGGCCGGCCTCACGCGCTTCTTCAAAGGCGATGTGGCTGTGGGTCCCGCGGGACGGCGCGTTGTTCCAGCGCATCGGAGCGTGGTTGCCCGCCCGCACATGAGCGAGTACGTGATCGACAAGATCGTATCGCCTGTCGACATAATGAGCGAGCCAGTCGCCTGCCATCGTCGACAGGGCAGGGTCGCAGCGTGCGTCCATGCGCGCCGCTGTTTCCAGATCCAGGAAGCCGTAGTTGATCTGGTCGCAGCCAATGTCCGCAAGCGCCGCAGCGAACTTCTGCCAGCGCTGGTAGGGTTGCTCCTCCCGCAGAACTGTCTCGAAGATGGTCTCGTACCTGAAAGGCGGCGTCGCGCTCATGCCCATGCGGATTGCCACCTGGCGAAGGCGGGCGCGTGGCCGAGGCCAGCGCACAATGCAGATGATGTCACAGCCTGCCAGCAGCCTGCCAGGTCAGTCTGCGTTACATCTGAGCCCAGACCGCCCGAACGATCGAGCCCTCCCCCCGTCCGCAAGGCATCCTCCTGTCACCGCTCGCAAGTGTTATCCCTGCCCCCCAAGTCGGCGTCTAGGCGCGCGACGCGGAAGATCTACCTATGACTTCGCGTCAACACGCGATGAAGCCGTCGCCGCTTCGTCTATACGGCCCCCATCGCCAGCCCGACCTGAGGAAAACTGTGAATCGGCGTGGGGTCACGGCGCTGATAGGCGAGTCAGTCCATTGATTTCGCGATGACGAGAGGGGGCCTCCATCGGTGCCTGTTCACAACCATCGGCGGCGTTTTACCGCTACTCGCCCGATCGCAAGGGCGAGCGGCCGGAAGAAGATCTCGCCGACTTTGCCGGCTATCTGCAGGCGGACGCCTATGCGCCCTACGAAAAAATGAGTGCGCCCCAGAATGGCGCGCCCTCGAAGATCATCCATGTCGCGTGCATGGCGCATGCGCGACGCCACTTCTTCGAGGCCTTCGAGAAGAGCCAATCGCCGATCGCCAAAGAAGCGCTTCTGCGGATCCAGGAACTCTACGCCATCGAA
>CAIKXW010000433.1 GCA_903831485.1 uncultured Alphaproteobacteria bacterium
ATTGCCCGCAACCACAGCCGCGCCCTTCCGCGGATTCAGCAAGCAGCCCTCAGGCGTGATGATATCGATCGGCTTTAGGCATCCCTCATTCAGCGGGATCGCATCATCCACCAGCGTGCGGAAGACATACAGCACAGCCGCCCGCGTGATCGACAGCGGTGCGTTGAAGTTGCCCGCGTCCTGCGCGCTCGTACCGGAAAAATCAATCGTTACACGGCGTGCAATCTTGTCCGGCCGCACGGCCACGTGGATCACGGCGCCATTGTCCATCGGCGCTTCGAAACTCCCCGCCTCCAGCATGTCGATCACGCGCCGCACGTGCTCCTCGGCATTGTCCTGCACATGCCGCATGTACGCGGCGACGCCATCACGTCCGTAATGAGAGACCAGCCGCCGCAGCTCCTCCTCGCCGCGCCGGCACGCCGCAATCTGCGCCTTCAGGTCCGCAAGGTTGTTGTCGATATTGCGGGCAGGGTGCCGTCCCGAAGCAAACAGCGCCCGCGTCTCCGCCTCGCGCAACCGGCCCGCCTCCACCAGCAGGAAGTTGTCGATCAGGACGCCCTCGTCCTCGATCGTCCTGCTGTCCGGCGGCATAGAGCCCGGCGTGATCCCGCCAATGTCTGCATGGTGCCCGCGCGCTGCGGTGAAGAAAGCCGGCGCCGTGTCGCCCTCCAGAAGCACTGGCGCAATCACAGTGATGTCTGGCAGATGCGTGCCCCCCGCATGCGGCGCGTTCAGCATGTAGATGTCGCCGGGCTTTATCCTGGCTCCGCGCTCGCGGATCACTGTCCGGATCGACTCGCTCATCGATCCGAGATGCACCGGAATATGCGGTGCATTCGCCACCAGCCCGCCCGCCGCATCGAACACCGCACACGAGAAATCCAGCCGCTCGCGGATGTTCACCGACGAGGCGCTCGTCTGCAGCGCAAGGCCCATCTCCTCCGCCACGCCCATGAAGCGATTGTTGAAAACTTCAAGCAGAACCGGATCCACACGTGTTCCGATCGCCGCGCCCGCCTGCGCCGGAGCGAGGCGCGTCAGCACAAGATCGCCATCCGTCGTCATCGCCCCGCGCCAACCGGGTTCGATGAACGTCGTCGCCCCATTCTCCAGAACCAGCGCCGGACCGTCGACTCTGAACCCTGCAGGGATGTCTCCGCGACGCAACACGGGCGCCTTGAACGTCTCGCCCGCTAGCCGCATGTCGACCACAGCCAGCGGCGAAGGCTCGCGCACAGCCATCGTCACACTGGCCTTCGGCGGCGTCTCGTCCTCTCCGACCGCCTCCGCCGAAAGCTTCGCCACGATGATTGCCCGCGATGCATCAAGAAACCCGAACCGTGAACGATGCGCCGTCTCGAACGCTTCGCGCATTCTTTCTTCTGCCGCCAGAGCAACCGGCAGCGAAGCCTCCGCGCCGTCATAACGCAGATATGCTGTCAGCTCGGTTGCCCGCACCGCGACCCCACGCGCCGCCAAGGCCTCACTCGACTGCGTCGTCAGCGCGTCCCGCCGCTCTGACAGATCAACACCCAGCGCCTGCTCGACAGACAGCTCCCGCACCGCTCGAACATCCGCCAGCCCCATTCCCCACGCCGACAGCACGCCAGCCAGCGGATGCAGCAAAACACTCCGCGAGCCCACCGCATCCGCTACCGCACACGCATGCTGCCCGCCCGCGCCGCCAAACGCACAAATCACATACTCACGCGGATCATACCCGCGCTGGATGGAGATCTTCCGGATCGCTTCCGCCATGTGCTGGTTCGCGATAGCGATGAAACCCTCCGCCGCCGCCTCTGGAGTGAGATCCGCCCCCGTCGCCTGCTTCACCTGCCAGCAGAGATCGTCAAACCGCTGCGCCACGATCTTCGCATCCAGCGGCCGGTCGCCCTTCGGTCCGAAGATCGCCGGGAAGAACTCCGGTCGCACGCGCCCCAGCAACACGTTGCAGTCCGTGATGGTCAACGGTCCGCCGCGCCGGTAACACGCCGGCCCAGGATCAGCCCCCGCCGACTGCGGCCCCACCCGCAGCCGCGCCCCATCGAAATAGCAGATCGATCCGCCGCCCGCCGCCACCGTGTGGATCTGCAGCATCGGTGTCGTCAACCGCACGCCAGCCACCACCGTGTCGTTCGTCCGCTCGAACACGCCCGCATGATGCGAGACATCCGTCGATGTGCCCCCCATGTCGAAGCCCAGCGCCTTGTCGAACCCTGCCCGCCGCGCCGCCGCCGCCATCCCGATGATGCCGCCCGCCGGACCCGACAACACCGCATCCCGCCCACGAAACGCGCTCGCCGGCGTCAGCCCGCCATTCGACTGCATGAAGTAGAGCCGGGTCGCTGCATCGAACGCACCCGCGACCCGCTGCACATACGCATCCAGCACCGGCGTCAGGTACGCATCCGCCACCGTCGTGTCCGTCCGCGGCACAAAACGCGTCAGCCCGGACACATCCGAACTCACTGACACATGTGTAAACCCCACCTCCCGGGCTATCTCTGCAATCCGCTGCTCATGCGCCGGGTATGCCCAGCCATGCAGGCAAGCAATCGCGCAACTCGTGATCCCCGCCTCACGCGCCGCCAGTAGATCTGCCCCGACCCGCGCCTCATCCAGAGGCGTCAGAACCCCGCCCTCCGCCGTCACTCGCTCCCGGGCCTCGATCACGCGCGCCTGCAACTGATCCGGCTTCAAAATGCTCAACGCAAAGATATCCGGCCGCGCCTGGTTCCCGATCTCCAGCAGGTCGCCGAACCCTTCTGTCACCACGAGAACCGTCGGCGCGCCCTTCCGCTCCAGCAGCGCATTCGTCGCCACCGTCGTGCCCATCCGGATGGATTCGATCTCCGTCGCACCATGCTCAGCCAGGATCGTGCGAATGGCCTCGACAGCTGCATCCGCATACCGCCCCGCATTCTCCGACAGCAGCTTGCGCACCACCTCACGCCCATCGGGGCCACGCGCTACCACGTCGGTGAACGTGCCGCCCCGATCGATCCAGAAATGCCAGCCTGCCATGCATCCAGCTTTGGAATCCAAGCAATGCTTTGACAAGACGCCTGCACGCCCTGATCCTCACCGCGAGACCGAACGGGTGGAGGGTTCTGCGATGAAAAAGTGGATGCTTGGAGTGGCCGTCGCTGCCGCCATTGGCGCTGCGTCCGTCGTGGCCATCGCCGAGAACCCCATGTCTACCGCCGTTGCGCGCGATGAGTGGCAGGTCAAAGGCCTGTCCGCCCCAGCCGAGCTGATCGTCGATCACTGGGGCATCCCGCATATCTTCGCCGCCTCGCAGCGCGATGCGTTCTTCCTGCAGGGCTACAACGCCGCGCGCGACCGCCTCTGGCAGATTGACCTATGGCGCAAGCGCGGCCTCGGCCTGCTCTCCAAATCCTTCGGCCCAGCCTATGTGGAGCAGGACAGGGCGGCCCGCCTCTTCCTCTATCGCGGCGACATGCAGGCCGAATGGAACGCCTACGCCCCTGACGCCCGCGCCAGCGTCGAGGCCTTCGCCGC
This sequence comes from uncultured Alphaproteobacteria bacterium, assembly GCA_903831485.1. Next base: position 3,526 of record CAIKXW010000433.1, read on the forward strand.
CGGCATCAACGCCTACGTCGCCGAGGTGAGGGCAGGCGGCAAGCCCACGCCCGTCGAGTTCAGGCTCACCAGTTCCACGCCGGATGAATGGAAGCCCGAAGACATCCTCCGCATCCGCAGCCATGCGCTCGTCTCGAACGTCACATCGGAAGTCGCCCGCGCCCGCGTCGCCTGCGCCGCCGGCGTCGACGCCGACGAACTCCGACGCAAGCTCGACCCCGACGGCCACAAGCGCGTCGTCCCCGCCGGCCTCAACCCGTGCGACGTTCCTGCCAACGTCCTCGACGACTATGTCCTCGCCACGCAGCAGGTCGACTTCGCGCCGCTCACCAATCGCCAGCGCGCCGAAGGCGATCCCGCAATGCAGCTGGCCGAGCTGATGCACAAGCAGCAGTACGAAGGCTCCAACAACTGGGTCGTCGCGCCCTCGAAGTCCGAAACCGGCCGCGCACTCCTCGCCAACGATCCGCACCGCCAGCTTGGCGTGCCCTCGCTCCGCTATGTCGTCGGCCTCAACGCCCCCGGCATGGCAATCATCGGTGCGGGCGAACCCGCACTGCCCGGCGTGTCTATCGGCCACAACAACGATATCGCCTTCGGCATCACCATCTTCGCGATGGATCAGGAAGATCTCTACGTCTACGAGACGCGCGCAAACGACCCTAACGCCTACCGTTACAAGGGCGGCTGGGAAAAAATGACGGTCGAGAATCAGACCATTGAAGTGAAGGGCGAAACCCCGCGCGAAGTCGAACTCCGCTACACGCGCCATGGCCCCGTCCTGAAATCCGACGGCGCATCACGCCGCGCTTTCGCCATGCGCACCATCTGGTCCGAGCCCGGCCTCGCCGGCTATTTCGGATCCTCGCGCCTCACCCACGCCAAGGACTGGAACGACTTCAAGGCTGCCAGTCATGCGTGGGGAGCGCCCCCTCTGAACCTCGTCTACGCAGACACCAAGGGAAACATCGGCTGGGCCGCTTCTGGTCGCACGCCAGTCCGCAAGAACTGGGACGGCCTGATGCCAGTACCCGGCGATGGCCGCTACGAATGGAACGGCTTCTTCGCCAAGGACATGCTGCCCTCCAGCTACAACCCGCCCGAAGGCTTCTTCGCCACCGCCAACGAATACAATCTCCCCGCAGGCTATCCCGCTGAAGAACGCAAAGTGGCCTTCGAATGGACTGATCCCTCGCGCGTCAGTCGCATCAAGGAAGTGCTCGCCGCCGACGGCAAGGTCAGCTTGCTCGACTCGATGAAGTTGCAGGGCGACGCCGTCAGCCCGCAGGCCCGCCGGTTCATCAAACTGCTGCGCGACGTCCCCGGCGGCACGGTGAACATCAATGTCGATCACGCCATCAAGCTGCTCACCAGCTGGGACGGCCACCTGTCTATCGATAGCCCCGCCGCTGCCATCTACGAGGTCTGGGCCAACAAGCATCTCGGCAAGGCAGTCGTCGCGAAGGTGACGCCTGCAGCCGCGCGCGAGCTTGTGGGCAGTGGCCATCTCGAAGCCATCCTCACCTATCTCGAAAATCCAGACACGCGGCTCGGGCCCAATCCACCTGAGGCCCGCACCGCGATCATCCTCGAAACGTTGAAAGCGGCGACGGATGAACTCGCCGGCCTCCTCGGTCCCGATCCGCACAGCTGGGCGTGGGGCCGCCTCCACGTCGCAAAGTGGGAACCCGCGGTCGCCGTTCTGGCCGACCCGCAACTGCGCGCCCAGATGACCCTCGGCCCGCTCGCCACACCCGGCTCCGCCTCCACGCCGCGCGCGCAGACCTATCGCGCCTCCGACTTCAACGTCACCGCCGGGGCCTCCGTCCGCATGGTGATGGACGCGGGCGCCTGGGACAACTCCATGGTGATGAACACGCCGGGGCAGTCGGCCGACCCCTACAGCGCGCACTACCGCGACCTCTTCCCCCTCTGGGCCGAAGGCGCCTACGTACCGCTCGCCTTCTCACGCGAAGCCGTCGATCGCGTCGCCGAGCGTGTGATCAAGCTGACCCCGGCGAGTTGATACCGGGGAGCCCGGCCTCGTTCTTCGAGACGCCGCTCCGCGGCTCCTCAGGATCAGGGGTACGTGCAAGTAGTGAGCGTTGAGCCCTCATCCTGAGGAGCGCCTGAAAGGCGCGTCTCGAAGGACGAGGGCTGTCTCACCAGCCGATCGGCGTGCGCTCAGACTGGCGCGCCCGATGCATACTTATCCCCAAACCACCGCCCCGCACGCCATCCCGTGTGCTGGGTGCCCGGCTGGCCCATTCCGGAACAGGGATCGCGACCTCATGAAGATTTCCGTGGTCATTCCGTACTATCAGGAACAGCCCGGCATCCTCGTCCGCGCCCTGCAATCGCTCTATGCGCAGGAGATCAACGGCGCGACCCTGCTCGACGTGATCATCGTTAACGACGCCTCGCCCGTCGATCCCGCCATCGACGTGCACGCCGCCGGCGCGCCTCCCGCAAACGTCGATGTCCGCATCATCGCCCGCGCCAATGGCGGCCCCGCCGCCGCGCGCAACACCGGCTTTGACGCCGTGCCCGCCGACGCGGACTACGTCGCCATGCTCGACTCTGACGACACCTGGACAGCCAACCACATCGCACGCTGCATTGAAGGCTTCGCCTGCGCCGGCGCCGATCTCTACTTCTCCGACCACGCCAGCCACCACCACGCCAACTATCTCGCAGGCACGCGGCTCTTCACAGACCCGCTCGGCGGCGAGGGTGAACTCACACAACTTCCCGGCGACCGCTTCTTCGCCTGCAGCGGCCAAAAAATGGCCGCCTACTCCGCCCGCGAATACC
>CAIKXW010000434.1 GCA_903831485.1 uncultured Alphaproteobacteria bacterium
ATGTTGCGCAGTGAATCGCGCAACGTGCGGCGGCCCTGCTCGTCGAGCAGCGTGTCGGACATCACCGACACCGTCTGCGGCGTATCGAGAATGGGCTGCACCTGCTTGGGCGATGACAGGGCCGGCACGTCATAGCCCCGGACCACCACCGAATCGATGGCCGGCGGGGCGGCCTGCGGCTCGGTCTGGGCATGCGCCGCGCCGACGCCAAGCGCCACGGTCGCAGAGGCGATCAGCCCGCCCCTCAACCGCGCTCCGGCCTGCACACGCACAATAGCCATGAATACTCCGCATCCGCCCGGCTGAAGCCGGAGGACGCGTCTAGCTGCAGTGAGAACCGCTCGCAACAAAATTCGCGAACGCTTCGCAGTTACATTCGCAAGGGGCGCCTGATGTCGCTCTTCGGCAACAAATTCAGAGCTCTAGTAACGAGCATTACGCGCGCGTGCGGCCCCTGGGCTTCCCCTGCCCGGGTTGCGCCATCAGCCAGAACCCCAGCGCCATCGCCTTTGCATCATCGAAAAACGCGGCGTCCACGCGGGCGAGGAAATCCTCGCGGGTGAACTCCACCCGGCGCACGTCTTCCTTTTCCGCCGTGAGTCCCGACGCCTTCGGATCGACGAGGTCAGCCGTCATCACGGGTGCGTAGTAGAGGAAGATCCGCTCCGAGCTCGAGCCCGGCGACACATAGCCGTTCGACACCAGTGTGAGCCTGTCGGCGCGATAGCCGACCTCTTCCAGCATCTCCCGCCGGATGCAGTCCTCCGGCTCCTCGTCTTCCTCCACCGACCCTGCGATCGCCTCGACGATATAGCCCGGACCCTTGTCGTGCGTGGCGATGCGGAACTGCTCGGCGAGGACGATGACATCTCGCTCGACATCGTGGATCAGCGCCGCTGCGCTGTCGCCGCGCTCGAACACCAGCCGTGTCACATCGGTGAGCCGCCCCTTGCCCGCCGCGCGATCGAAGTCGAACACGTATTCGTCGATCTTGTAGCGGCCCTTGAAGACGGTCTTCTTCGACGTGATGTCGACGGTTCGCTTCCCGGCGGCGGCTTTCTTCGCCAGGGGCTTTGCTGCAGCGGATTTCTTCGCGGGCCGCCTGGTGGTCGCCATCAGAGACCCAGCGCCTTCCTCTGCGCCGCGAACAGGTCCTCGCAGCCGGCTTCTGCAAGATCCATCAGCGCATTGAACTCCACGCGAGAGAAGGCGCGCTGTTCGCCCGTGCCCTGGATCTCGATCAGCTTGCCGCCCGACGCCATCACGAAATTTGCGTCCACCTGCGCGTCCGAATCTTCCGGGTAGTCGAGATCAAGCACTGGCGCATCCTTGTAGATGCCGCACGACACCGCCGCGACTTGAGCAGAAAGCGGGTTCGTCTTGATGACGCCCTCTTCCACCAGGTAACGGCACGCCAGCGCCAGCGCGACGTAGGCGCCGGTGATCGCCGCCGTGCGCGTGCCGCCATCGGCCTGCAGCACATCGCAGTCGAGCGTGATGGTGTTCTCGCCCAGCGCGCGCATATCCGTCACGCTGCGCAGTGCG
>CAIKXW010000435.1 GCA_903831485.1 uncultured Alphaproteobacteria bacterium
GACCCCGCCTGAACCCTAGTTCTTGAGCCGGTAGCCCGTCTTGAACATCCAGCTGACGACGGCCAGCAGCACGGCGATGAACACGGCGGTGACGCCAAGGCTCAGCATCACATTGTCGCCTTCGAGGCCAAAGAACGCCCAACGGTAGCCGGAGATCAGGTGAACGACCGGGTTGAGCTGGGCGATACCCTGCCAGGCCTCGGGCAGCATGTCGACGGTGTAGAATGCGCCGCCGAGGAAGGTGAGCGGCGTGACGACCAGCATCGGGATGAAGTTCAGCTGCTCGAAGCTCTGCGCCCAGATGCCAATGATGAAACCGAAGAGGCTGAAGGCGAACGACACCAGGATCAGGAGCGCCACCATCTCGACGGGGTGCAGGATCGTCACCGGCACGAAGAGATAGGCTGTCGCGAGAATGACGAGGCCGAGGATCACGGATTTGGTCGCCGCCGCGCCGACGAAGGCGATGACGATTTCAAGGTAGGAGACGGGCGCGGAGAGCAGCTCATAGATCGTGCCGGTGAATTTCGGGAAGTAGATGCCGAAGCTCGCGTTGAAGATCGAGTTGGTAAAGATCGACAGCATGATGAGGCCCGGCACCAGGAAGGAGCCATACTCCAGGCCCGGCACGATCGGCGCCATGCGGCTCCCGATAGCGGAACCGAACACCACGAAATAGAGCGCGGTCGTGATCACAGGCGTGGCGAGGCTTTCGCCGATGGTGCGGAAGAAGCGCACCATCTGGAAGCGGTACATCGCCCAGACGCTGTGGCCGTTGAAGGCGGAGACATGGCGGGCGGGACGCTTGACCGGCGCGGTCGTCGCTGTGGCTGCGGCATCCGTCATTTCGCCAACTCCTTCGCGGTTTCGGCTTTCGGCGTGTGCACGAGGCTGACGAAGATGTCCTCAAGCGAGGACGACTTCGTCTCGAGGTCCTTGAACTGGATGCCAAGCTCGCTCATGAGGCTGATCAGCGATGCGACCCCGGTGCGCTCCGCCGTGGTATCGAACGTGTATTCGAGGCGGTGGCCCTTGTCGGCCAGCTGGAGGTCCCAGCCCGAGAGTCCATCCGGGAGGGCGCCAAGCGGCTCGGCGAGTTCGAAATTCACCTGCTTCTTGCCCAGCTTCTTCATCAGCGTCTTCTTCTCCTCGACGAGGATCAGTTCGCCCTTGGCGATGACGCCGACGCGGTCGGCCATCTCCTCGGCCTCCTCAATGTAGTGCGTGGTGAGGATGACGGTGACGCCCTTGTCGCGCAGCTTGCGGACAAGGTTCCACATGTCGCGGCGAAGCTCGACGTCAACGCCTGCCGTGGGTTCGTCGAGGAAGAGGATTTCAGGCTCGTGCGCCAGCGCCTTGGCGATTAGAACGCGGCGCTTCATGCCGCCGGAGAGCGCCTGCAGCTTCTCGTCCTTCTTGTCCCACAGCGAGAGGTCCTTGAGGGTTTTTTCGATGTGCGCGTTGTTGGGAGGCAGGCCGAACAGGCCGCGCGAATACGTCGTCACGGCCCAGACGGTCTCGAAGATGTCGATATGCATTTCCTGCGGCACCAGGCCGATCAGCGAGCGCGCGGCGCGGTATTCCTTGCGCGTGTCATAGCCGGCGGCCGTGATCACGCCGGTCGTCGGCGTCACGATCCCGCACACGGCGTTGATCAGCGTCGTCTTGCCCGCGCCGTTGGGGCCGAGAAGGGCGAAGATCTCGCCCTTCTGGATATCGAGATCGACTGTCTTCAGCGCCTGCAGCCCGCCCTTGTAGGACTTGCTGAGACCCCGGATGGAGAGAACGGGTTGCATGATGTGGAAGACCCCCGGCGTATCGTTGTGGCTCTTGAGGCGGCCTCCCGCCATGTGGGGCGCTCAGTTGCCTGTGTCCAGAGGACGAGCAAGGAATATCAAACCCGACAGCGGGACGTAACGATTTTGCCGGTGAGGTGTACGGGTAGCTGACAGTGCATTGGCAGGAAGTTCTGACGTTGCGACGCCGTCGATGCTTCAAGGCTGACAGCAAAACTCACCGAAGCGACAGCACCGTCGCCCGCAGCTCCGGGATGCCGAGGCCCTTCTCGCTCGACGTCACCAGCACGTGCGGATGCGCGGCGGGTTGCTTCATCAGCGTCGCCGTCGTGGCGGCCACCAGTTCCGGCAATTCGGACTTCTTGATCTTGTCGGATTTGGTGAGCACGATCTGGTACTGCACGGCCGTGCTATCGAGATCCTTCATCACGGTGCGGTCGACATCGCCGATGCCGCGGCGTGCGTCGATCAGCATGAAGACACGGCGCAGCTTCGATCGGCTGCGCAGGTAGTTGAGGTTGAGCCGGCTCCACGTGTCGACATTCTTTTTCGGCGCATCGGCGAAGCCATAGCCGGGCAGGTCGACGAGATAGAACTTGCCCTCGGCGAGATCGAAGAAATTGATCTCCTGCGTCCGGCCCGGCGTGTTGGACGCGCGCGCGAGGTTCTTGCGATTGCACAGCGCGTTGATGAGGCTCGACTTGCCGACATTGGAGCGGCCGGCAAAGGCGATCTCGGGCCGGTCGCTTGCGGGCATCGCGCCGATCGCCACGGCGCCCATGACGAAGGCCACCGGCCCCGCGAACAGTTTGCGGGCGGCTTCAATCTGGTCGGGTGTGAATTCGGTCATAGGCTTCAGGTCCGTGAGCCCGTCCTCGTCCTTCGAGATGCCCGCTGCGCGAGCTCCTCAGGATGAGGACTATGGGACGATTGCCAGCGAAGGCCTCGTCCTGAGGAGAGCCCGCAGGGCTCGTCTCGAAGGACGAGGGCGGGCTTCCAGTCGCTTAGGCGGGCTTCTTGGCTCCGCCGAACCGCTTCTTCATCCACTTGTCGAACTCGGTCTCGACGCCGGTGCGGCGCATGATGATGTACTGCTGGATGATCGAGATGATGTTCGACCAGACATAGTAGATCACGAGGCCCGCAGCGAAGCCTGCGAACAGCACGGTGAACAGCAGCGGGATCCATTTCATGATCGCCTTCTGCATCGGGTCGGCCGGCGGCGCCGACAGTCCCTGCAGGCCGACCATGGTGATGCCATACAGGATCGGCCAGACGCCGATACCGAGCAGGCCGCCGATCAACGGGACCGAGCGCGGCTCCCACGGGATCAGGCCGAACAGGTTGAAGATCGAGGTCGGGTCACCCGCCGACATGTCCCTGATCCAGCCAACGAAGGGCGTGTGCCGCATCTCGATCGTGACGTTGAGGACGTGGAAGAGGGCGTAGAACACGAACATGGTCGGGATCAGCGGCAGGCAGCCCGCGACCGGGTTCACCTTCTCGCGCTGGAACAGCTTTGCCTGTTCCGCGCGCATGCGTTGCGGATCGGCGGCGAAGCGTTCCTGGATGGACTTCATCTCGGGCTGCAGCAGGCGCATCTTCGACATGGATTTGTACATGTTGTACTGCAGCGGGAAGAACAGCGTCTTCACCACGACCGTCAGCACAAGGATGGCGATGCCGAAATAGCCGACCCAGCCCTGCAGAAGCATGAGGAAGTAGAAGAAGGGCTTGGTGATGAAGAACATGAACGACCAGTCGATCGCATCAGTGAAGGACGGCACGCCTTCCGTGTTCTCATAGCGCTCAAGCACGCTGAGCCGCTTCGCGCCGGCGAAGATACGCGCGGTCTTGGTGATCGACTGCCCGGGCTGGATTTCATAAGGCGAAAGATCGTAGCCCGCGGAATAGCTGACTTCGCCGTTCAGCGCTTCGGATCGCGCGACCATCGTCACGGCTTCGCCCTGTTCGGGGATGGCGGCAGCCATCCAGTATTTGGTGGTCAGCGAGTTCCACCCGCCGGTCACGGCGCGCGACACGGCCTGGCCCTGGGTCAGGTCGTGGTAGTTCTTCATCTGGTTCTTGTCGGTGCCATAGACGCCGAGCGCGCCGCGATGCGCGCCCTGTTCCTGAACCGGCGTGGTGACTAGGTCCGGCGTCTGGCGCTGGCGCAGCTGCGCCTTTTGGGTCAGCGTGACGGGAGCTACGCCCGTGTTGGTCACAACGTCAGAGACGGTGAACATGTAGTCGCCATCGACGCTGATGGTCCGGTCGATGCGCACGGCGGCCGCGGTGTAGGTCAGCTGCAGCGGGTTTTCGGCCGTCAGGGGGCCGGTGCTGGTCTGGGTCCAGAGCACGCTGTCGGTACTCGTGCTCGGCGTTGTCCAGGCGACGGTCGCGTAGAAGGCGCGCTCGGTCTCGGCCGGGGCCAGCAGCTTGATCTCGCCGACCGGGTTCTTGGCTTCCTTGTCGCCGATCGTCTCGTAGAAATTCTTCAGCGACACGTCGTCAATGCGGGCGCCGAGAAGGGAGATCGAGCCTTCGATCGAGGGCGCGTCCACGGCGACGCGTTGTCCGGCGGCGAGACCTGCGGTGACGATTTCCTCGCGCGGCCGTATGGTCGGCGTGGGCGACGCGGCCTGCTCGACGGCGTTGGCGGTGGCTTGTTGGCGGGCGGCCTGTGCTGCCTTCTGCTGGGGCTCCAGCACGAAGATGTTGTAAATCATGAACAGCCCGAAGCACAGGGCGAGCGCCAGCAGGAGATTGCGCTGGTCTTGCTGTTCCATGGATCAGGTCCGGGAGCTGGAGGCGCTGGCGTCCGCCTGAGGGGCGCCATCAGGGGGCAAGAGACGGTGGCGGAGGCTTACCAACGCCTTTTCCATATCGTCAAGCAAACGAGGCCAGGGCGCTGCGGCGGTTTCCTGACGCGCGACAAAGACGTAGTCCGCCCCGCCGATCCCGTGAACCGGCAAAAGCGCCCGCGCAGCTTCACGCAGGCGGCGCCGGGCGCGGTTGCGGATGACCGCGTTGCCGATCTTCTTGGTGGTGGTGAAGCCTGCGCCGGCCTCGGCCCTCGGAAGGGTCCTGCGGCGGGCCTGGACGACGACCAGGCGGCGCCTTTCTGCAAAACCTGCGGCCACAAACAGGAATTCGCGCCGCACACGAAGGCGCAGGACATCGATTTGCAGCTTGCTGTCAGGGGTCGCAGGAACGCTTACGCGCGCATTGGACGTGACGGGAGCGCTTACGCGCTCAGGCGCTTGCGGCCCTTGGCGCGGCGGGAGGCCAGGATTTTCTGGCCGTTCTTGGTCGCCATGCGCGCGCGGAACCCGTGGCGCCGCTTGCGCTTCAGGTTGCTCGGCTGGAAAGTCCGTTTGGTGGACACGGGTCACTGCCCC
>CAIKXW010000436.1 GCA_903831485.1 uncultured Alphaproteobacteria bacterium
CCGTTCAGGCCGGTGTGAACCGCCTGTGATGCTGTCGTTTTGGGTCTCCAAACACGTGGAGGGCCCGGGGACGCGGGATGGCCCGCGTTGTCTGGCGACGCCTGTGGCGGAGCTACCGGTAGACAAGAGGTTCGCGGATCCCGCGTCCCCGGCTTAGTGTTGTGCGGCAGCGCGCGCACGACGGCTCTGTTTCATGCGCTTGGCGCCATTAGGCTGCCGGCGTGCGGGCCGGTCTGTTCAGGACCAGTCCCCGGTAAGCTTCTCGTGTCGTGGTCGGTTGGACCATTTCGCGAGAGGCTCTTCACGCTCGCCTGCATCCATCCCGCGGCGTTGAACAGTGATCAGCCGCCCTCCATGCGGGATGGATGGCGGCATTCTACGACAGGTCCGGAGGTGGGGGACGCACAGGTCTGGAATCGGCCGGGGTGGGTGGCCTAGACCGTTGAATTTGCTTGATACCCGACCAGAATGGGACGTCCGGAATGGCCTGATTTTGGCGAGGTCAGGGCGCGCCGCGACAAGACCCCCACCGGTTTACCCCCCCCTTTCAAGGGGCGGGCATGTGGGGGTCTGGGGCGATAGGCCCGGCGCCGGCGATCACGGCATCCCGCAGAGCTTGCCGGGGCTGGAAATACGGGTATAACCCGCGCCATTCCGACACGCGGACCCATTCCGGTGCGGGCGCAAGCCTGTTCTGTCCGCGGCGGCCAACCGGATCAGGAGACTACATTGGCACTTCCCGACTTTTCCATGCGTCAATTGCTTGAAGCTGGCGCACACTTCGGACACCAGGTTCACCGCTGGAACCCCAAAATGCAGGGGTTCATCTTCGGCGAACGGTCCGGCATCCACATCATCGACCTCTCCCAGTCCGTGCCGCTGTTGCATCAGGCGCTGGTGAAGGTTCGCGAGACGGCCGCCAAGGGCGGGCGCGTGCTGTTCGTCGGCACGAAGCGCCAGGCCGCTGACGCGATCGCGGAGGCCGCTGGCCGCTGCGCGCAGTATTTCATGAACGATCGCTGGCTCGGCGGCACGCTGACCAACTGGGCGACGGTCTCGAACTCGATCAAGCGCCTGCGCGATCTGGACGACATGCTGCAGGCTGGCGGCGAGACCGGCCTCACGAAGAAGGAACTTCTGGGTCTCCAGCGCGAGCAGGCCAAACTGCAGCGCGTGCTGGGCGGCATCCGCAACATGGGCGGCCTGCCGGACCTGATGTTCGTGATCGACACCAACAAGGAATCGATCGCCGTCAAGGAGGCCCGCAAGCTGGGCATCCCGGTTGTCGCGATCATCGACACCAACTGCGACCCGCAGGAAGTCGATTTCCCGATCCCGGGCAATGACGACGCCGCGCGCGCCATCCAGCTCTACTGCAACCTCATCGCCGACGCCGTTCTCGACGGCATGTCGGATTCGTCGATGGCCTCGGGCGAAGACCTTGGCGCACGCGCCGAAGTCAGCGAACCGGCGCTGGCAGTGACGGCGACCGCCGACGCGCAGTAACGCAATCCTGGACATGCCGGCGACACAGTACGCCGGCATGCTCCGCTTGCGACGGACAGTTTGAACCAGCCTGCGGAGCGCGGTGTTCGAACCGCGTGGACGCAGGGATGAACTCAGGAGACATGACATGGCTGAGATCAGCGCCGCGCTCGTGAAACAGCTGCGCGACAAGACCGGCGCAGGCATGATGGACGCCAAGAAGGCGCTCGTCGAAAACAACGGAGACATCGAGATGGCTTCGGACTGGCTGCGTGAGAAGGGCATTCTCAAAGCCGCCAAGAAGGCCGACCGCATCGCGGCCGAGGGCCTTGTCGGCCTCGCCTCCAGCGGCACGTCCGCGGCCCTGGTCGAAGTGAACTCCGAAACCGACTTCGTCGGCAAGAACGCCGAGTTCCAGGCTGCTGTGCGCGAAGTCGCGGGCGCGGCGCTGGCGAATGGCGGCGATGCTGCCAAGGCGCTGCATTCCAAGTCGTCGCAAGGCAACACGATCGGCGAGATGCTGGTCGGTCTTGTGGCCAAGATCGGCGAGAACATGACGCTGCGCCGCGCGGATGCGATGTCGGTCAGCGATGGCGTTGTCGCGTCCTACCTGCACAACGTGGCCGCTGAGGGCATGGGCAAGATCGGCGTGCTGGTCGCGCTCGAATCGACCGCCGACAAGGCGCGCCTGATGGACCTCGGCCGCAAGGTTGCGATGCACGTTGCATCTGCGAAGCCGCTGGCCGCGACGACGGCGGAACTCGATCCGGCCGTGGTCGAGAAGGAAAAGCAGATCCTGACGGCCCAAGCGGCCGAGTCTGGCAAGCCAGCCAACGTCATCGAGAAGATGGTCGAGGGCCGGATCCGCAAGTTCTATCAGGAATCAGTGCTGATCGAGCAGGCTTTCGTGATGGACCCTGACGTGACCGTCGGTGGCTTCATCGAGAAACACGCCAAGGAATTCGGCACGCCTGTGAAGCTGAAGGGCTTCATCCGCTACGAAGTGGGCGAGGGCATCGACAAACCCAAGGACGACTTCGCTGCGGAAGTTGCGTCCATGGGTGGACGATAAGCGTAAAGCCTTTGCGGAATCCGCGTATTCGCGGGTAGAGTCTGGCGGCCCGGCGTGTCATGCGTCCGGGCCGTCCACACAAAAGGGCGGTGGAGCAGGCAAGATGACCGACCACGCTGATCTAAAGTACAAACGGGTGCTCCTGAAGATATCAGGCGAGGCCCTCATGGGAGAGCAGGGCTACGGCATCGATGTTCCGGCGGTGACGAAGTACGCCGAAGAGATCAAGGGCGCGATCGAGCTGGGCTGCCAGATCTGTCTTGTGATCGGCGGCGGCAATATCTGGCGCGGCAAGTGGGGCGTTGATGCGGGCATGGAGCGCGCGCAGGCCGACCATATGGGCATGCTGGCGACCGTAATGAACGCACTGGTGATGCAGAATTCCCTGGAGAGCCTCGGCGTCCCGACGCGGGTGCAGTCCGGCATCACGATGATGTCGATCTGCGAGCCGTTCATTCGCCGCCGTGCGGTTCGGCACATGGAGAAGGGCCGCGTCGTGATCTTCGCGGCGGGCACGGGCAATCCGTTCTTCACCACGGATACGGGAGCGGCCCTGCGCGCGGCGGAGATGAATTGCGATGCGATGTTGAAGGGCACGCAGGTCGATGGCGTCTACACGTCGGACCCCAAGGTCGATGCGGACGCGACGCGGTTCGACACGCTCGACTACATGGAAGTGCTTTCGAAGGAGCTGAAGGTGATGGATGCGACCGCCATCAGCCTGCTCAAGGAAAACAAGATTCCGATCGTGGTGTTCCGCATCCGCGACCGCGGCGGCCTGAAGAACGTTCTGACGGGGCAGGGCGTGTCGACAGTGATCAGCGGCAAGAAGAAATAGGAGAGGGAAACGATGCCCGAGACCTTCGACCTCAAGGTTATCGAAAAGCGCATGGACGGCGCGATCGCGTCGCTGAAGACGGAATTCAGCGGGCTGCGCACGGGGCGCGCCTCGATCCACCTGCTCGATACGATCGTGGTGGTGGCGTATGGCACGCCGACGCCGATCAACCAGGTGGCGTCGGTGTCGGCGTCGGATGCGCGCATGCTGAGCGTGAGCGTGTGGGACAAGAGCGTGGTCGGCGCCGTTGATCGCGCGATCCGCGAGGCGCCGCTGGGGCTGAACCCGATCACCGACGGTCAAACGCTGCGCATCCCGATCCCGCCGCTGAGCGAGGAGCGGCGGAAGGAGCTGCAGAAGCTGGCGGGGCAGTTCGCAGAGAGCGCGCGTGTGGCTGTGCGCAATGTGCGGCGTGACGGAATGGAACTGATCAAGCGCATCGAGAAAGCCGGCGGGATGAGCGAGGACCAGGCCAAGGGCCGCTCGAACGACGTGCAAAAGGTGACGGATACGCACATCAAGCTGATCGACGACCTGCTGAAGCACAAGGCCGAAGAGATCATGCAGGTGTGAGCGAGCCCAAGCCATCATCCGCCGATGCTGACGTGGCGACCTTGCGGCCGCCGCCGAAGCACGTTGCCATCATCATGGATGGCAATGGCAGGTGGGCGAAGGCGCGGGGCTGGCCGCGGGCGATGGGCCACAAGGCGGGTGTGGATGCGCTGAGGCTTGCGGTTGAGGCGGCGCGCGATCTGGGGCTCGGGCATCTAAGCGTATATGCGTTCTCAACAGAGAACTGGA
>CAIKXW010000437.1 GCA_903831485.1 uncultured Alphaproteobacteria bacterium
TGACATCACCACGATCTTCATGATGCAGAACAACGAAGCCTCGCAGGACTTCCGGCCGCTGCACGCCCAGTGGGTGTATGGCGGCTATTCGCCTGCGACCACGTCCGGACCGGCGGCGCCTGCCGCACCTGCGCAGTAACTGATCGACCGAGACGAGATGCAGCAGGCCCGGCTCGCAAGGCCGGGCCTGTTTGCATCTGGCGCTTGGTGGTGCAGGCAATAAGGTGAGCGGAAGAGAACGAGGAGACAACGGGATGATGAACGAAGAACACATGAGCGAGCTCAACGACCTGCGCATGTCGGAAAAGGGCCGTCCGCTCTATGAGAAAGTGAAAAGGCACATCGTCGAAAACGTCGCTCCGATCCTCGAGGAGTTCGACGCGCTCGACCACGAGAAGACCGATCGCTGGTCGTGGCATCCGCGCCAGCTCGAGCTGCTGGATGGTGCGAAGAGACAAGCCAAGGCCGCGGGCCTGTGGAACTTCTTCCTGCCCAACGCCGAGACCGGCGAGGGACTTTCCAATCTCGACTACGCCTATATCGCCGCCGAACTCGGCAAGTATCACCTTGCCTCCGAATCGCTGAACTGCTCGGCGCCGGATACCGGAAACATGGAAGTGCTGGAGCGCGTCGGCACGCCCGAGCAGAAGAAAACGTGGCTGGAGCCACTGCTCAATGGCGAGATCCGGTCGGCCTATGCGATGACGGAGCCGAATGTGGCCTCGTCGGACGCCAAGAACATCTCGACCTCCGCCGTGCTCGAGGGCAATGAGTGGGTGATCAACGGCGAGAAATACTACATCTCCAACGCGGGCGATCCGCGCTGCAAGATCATGATCACCATGGTCAAGACGAGCCCGAATGCGCCGACGCATCTGCAGCAGTCGCAGATCCTGGTGCCGATGGACACGCCCGGCGTGAAGGTGATCGGCCCGATGCATGTCTTCGGCGCCGACCATGCGCCGCGCGGCCACATGCACATCAAGTTCACCAATGTGCGCGTGCCGAAGGAGAACATCCTGCTGGGCGAAGGCCGCGGCTTCGAGATTTCGCAGGTCCGCCTCGGGCCGGGCCGCATCCACCACTGCATGCGCACGATCGGCAAGGCGGAGGCGGCGCTGGAGATGATGATCAAGCGCGGCCTGTCGCGCGAGGCGTTCGGCCAGCCGCTGATCAAGCTGGGCAAGAACCCGGAAGTCGTCTCGCGCGCCCGCTACGACATCGAGCAGATGCGCCTGATGGTGCTGAAGGCGGCGAAGGCGATGGACGTGCTGGGCAACAAGGAAGCGCGCATCTGGGTGTCGATGGTGAAGTCGATGATCCCCGAGATCACCTGCCGCATCATCGACGAGGCGATCCAGGTGCATGGCGCAACCGGCATCTCGCAATGGACGCCGCTCGCGGAACTCTATGCCGACGTGCGCCACCTGCGCTTTGCCGACGGCCCGGACGAGGTGCACCACATGGTCGTCAGCCGCGCGGAGATCAAGAAGTACGAGCCGGGGCGGAATGCGCCGTAGGGGCGCTATCACGCGATCCGGCTGCTTGGCGCCTTGTCATTCGAAGTCCTGACCCCGTCGAAGACTTGGAAAGGCGGTGCGCGAAGCGGATGGATCTATCTGGAGGATTGGAGCGCCCCGCGCAGCACGTCGGGATTGTAGAGCGAGCGATCGGCTTCCTTGAACAGCGGGCCGATGAGACTGGTCAGGTCGCTGATGAAATCGGGCGGCGCATGTCCGGTGCGAATGTCGTCCGCCACGGAGGCGAAGCGCGCGCTCATCGCCTCCAGCGCGGCCCTCGCCTCTCCGCCGACGAAGCGCTCGTGCAGTCGCTCAAGCCGCTCGCGTGCAGCGCGGATGTAGAAGAGCTTCACCTCGGCTGGCGCGTCCTTCGTGAGCAGGATCGTGGAAGCGGACATCACGACGGCATAGTCGTCGAGATAGTCCGCCTTCTGCGTTGCGGCAGGATCGGCGCAGTGCGCGATGTCGAGGCTGTCCATGTATGCCAGCACAGATTCGAATACGTAGGGCGGCGGCGGCTGGCCGTCGAATTCCTCGACAATAAGGCCGCGCACCTTGTCTTCGAACAGCTTCGATTTGCGGTCCGTGATCTGTGAGCCATCGCGCGCGGCGAGATCCGGGATGGGTACGGGGTCGAGGGCGTCGTTGCCGCGAACCTTCGAGAACAGGCTGGAGGTGACGTCCGCCGTGCCGGGTGCGCCGGAGACGCCGGCGATGAAGAAGTCCGCATTGCCGCGGCCGTTGATGTGGCAGGACGAACAGGACAGACCCATCCGCGCGGCGGCCCCGCCGAGAAGGGCTGGCGATTCGAAGGCGATGCGGCCGAGGGTGAGCTTCAGGCTTTGGCCATCAGGCATCCTGGGCGGAGGCGTCTCGCAGGCGACGGGCGCGATGGTCAGCGCCTTCACCGCGTCTGCCTGAGGCGCGATCCAGCGCAGGGCGCGCAGGCTATCGGGTGTAACCGGGGCTGTCGCTTCAGGCGCGCTGGCGCAGGCCGCGAGTGCGAGCAACAGGCCAGCGGCGGCGAGTTTCAGGATTTCGCTCCGCCGATCCAGCGGCGCAGTTCCTCGGCTTCCTCGCAGCCGAACTTGCAGATGCGCTCGAGCTTGACCAGCTGGGCGTCTGCCTTCGCGAGCTGGCCGGTCTCGACATAGTATTCGCCGAGATACTCGTTGGCGCCGCGGTGCTCGGGATCGAGCTTCAGCGCCGCTGAGTAATAGCTGATCGCCACGTCGTAGTTGCTGAGCTTGCGGTTCGCGAAGCCCTGATAGGTGAGCACGTCCGGGTGCGGGCCAAGCGCCACGCCGGCGGCGCGCAGCGACCACAGGGCGTCCTCGTAGCGGCCCTCATTTATGAGTCCCGCGGCCTGGAGGTAGGCGGCGTCGCCATCGTTGAGCGAGGCGAAGTGAGTCATCGCGCCGGAAAGCTGCATCGGGGCGGACGGGTTGGCGATGGCTGCATCGACCTGCGCGATGGCGGCGTTGATGGCTGCAGCCTCGGCGCAGGCGCCGGCGCATTTCGCCTTAAGGCCTTCAAGCGCCGTTTTCTGTTCGGCGGCCTTGCCGGCATCGCCCTGCTTTGCTTCCACCGCGCCAAGCCAGCCGCGCGCCATGGCGTGGTTGGCATCGTACTTCACGGCGTTGCGGAGATACTTTCGGGCGTTGCTGAAATCCTGCTGGCCGACCTGAGCCAGGGCCATCATGAAGTTCGCGTTCGCGTCCTTGCCCGCCACATCGAGCACGTCGTCGAAGGCTTTCTCGGCCTGCTTGTAGTTCTGCGCCTTGAGATACTCGAGCCCCTGCGAATAGCGCTTGGCAGGATCGCCGGAGCCGGATGCGGTGGGCCCGCTGCCCCCACCCCCACCCGATCCACCCCCGCCGGCGGCGAGCGCGGGCGTCTGGGCAAGCAGTGCGACTGTCGCGGCGGCGAGCAGCAGAAGGCGGCTGGACTTCATGAGGCGTCCTCCCATGTGGACTGAGCGATGCTACACTCGTCGCGATCGTTCGGCACGCGGAAAAAGCGCTGGCGGACGTGACGCAAGGGTCAGCTATTCCTCGCCCTGCAGGGCGAAGATGGCGGTGACCAGCTCGATGATTTTCATCGTCTGCACGCCGTTGGCCTCGTGGTCGGGGACGCCGGACCGGTCGCGTATGGCGATGGCGAGTTCGTCGTCCTCCAGGTTGGCGCCGCGCAGGGCTTCGCGCGCCGCGGCCTTCAGAAACGCCTTGATCGCCGCCGGATCGCCAGCGGTTATGACCGGGTCCTTCTCCGGCACATCACGTAGCGTCACGCCTGGATGTTTCGCGGCCAGAGCGGCGAACTTTTTCCGCTCAAGCGGCGGCAGGAGGAAGAAGGCCGCGTCCTTCGCGAGAACGAGGGTGACATGGTAGCGGCCATCCTGGCTCCCCTCCCCGCCATCGGCCTGCAGAAGAATGAGGTCCTCGCCCATCGATACAGGGGCGAACCGGGTGGGCTCCTCGCCTTCCTCGTCGATCTTCATGACGTGGGTGCGGCTGGCGGCGTCCCATCCGACGCGTTCGCAGCCTTCAGCCGACTTCACCGTGTAGGGCGGGCTGCTGGCCGTCGCCTCGCAGTAATCCCCGGGCGCAACCACCGGGCGAGACGGACGGTCGGCCAGCGGTGCAAGATCGATGTCGGACCGGTAGGCGCAGCCGGCAATGCCCAGCATCGCCATGCCCAGAGCTGCAAGTCCCGAAGCCAGCCTGCCAAACATTTAGGTCTCCTCGCAGGCCCGACATTGGCCTGTCCGGCAGGCGGAAGGAAGGCAGCGCTCGCCTGGCCGCCGGCGGCAGCGGAACGTGGCGGGAACGGAACTACTGTGCCGGCGTCAGATCGCTGCGCCGAAATGATCAGGTCCCGGCCAGACGGCTTACAATCTGCCCTACCGACCCGGAACGGGGCTCAAAGGATGACGCCGGACGCTGTGTTACGCGGAATATCGGCGGGAACTGCTTGAACGCGAGCGACATCCGACGGATGAAGGCGCTTAACGCATTTACGAGGCATGGCCCGGGGGGCCTGCGTCATGGACGCGTGACAGATATCTCTTGAGCCTGACCTGCCAGTTCCCATATGTGCCCCAGCCCGCAGGGGACTTCCCGGTTTCCTGCGCGCAATCAGATTGTAGACTTAGGGGTCGTCCAAGCCGGGTGCTGCTCGTCAGGCCCAGACCATGGATGGGGCGGCCGCCGCAGAAAGGACGTTTGTAGAATGGCTAAGATCATCGGCATCGATCTGGGGACGACGAACTCCTGCGTGGCCGTCATGGATGGCGGACAGGCGCGAGTCATCGAAAACACGGAGGGCGCCCGAACGACACCTTCTGTCGTGGCGTTCCAGGATTCCGGGCAGCGCCTCGTCGGCGTCATCGCCAAGCGCCAGGCCACGGTAAACCCCCGCTTCACCTACTCCGCCATCAAGCGCCTGATCGGGCGCAATTTCGACGACCCGATGGTCAAGAAGGACAAGGACCTCGTCGCCTATGAGATCGTCAAAGGTCCCAACGGCGACGCCTGGATCAAAGGCCGCGACAAGGATTACTCGCCGCAGGAAATCTCCGCCTTCATCCTCGGGAAAATGAAGGAAACCGCCGAGGCCTATCTCGGCGAAAAAGTGACGCAGGCGGTCATCACGGTTCCCGCCTACTTCAACGACGCCCAGCGCCAGGCGACCAA
>CAIKXW010000438.1 GCA_903831485.1 uncultured Alphaproteobacteria bacterium
ACGATGATCGCCTTGTCCGGATTGTCCGACTCGGCGAGCGAAATGATCCGCACCATGGCGTCGAGCAGGGGCGTCATGCCGCGCGGGGAAGCGTCCGTGTCGGTGACGTTGTCCCAGTGAAGCGCGGGCTGTTTCTTGCGCAGCACATCGAAGTGCAGGCCTTCCTGGCTGTCGAACACCGCCAGCGTCACATGGCTGTCGACGACCGGGCCGTCTGTCTTGTTGGCAAGTTCCTTTGCGAATGCGTTGACGGACGAGAGCGCTTCCACCCACAGCGACTGCATCGAACCTGAGCGGTCGAGAAGTATGTAAGCCTGCATGGACGTCCCCTTTTCTGCTGATCCCCAACCCGCGCGAGCCGAAGCCCACTCGCGGGAAATGGGTGCGACCGGCCGCCGCACCAGAGGCGCGCTGCAAAAAGATTTGCTGCAGATGCAGGCGGACGAGCGCGGTCGAAACGCCCGCGGCGCGCGCCGGGAAGGGCCTTCACGCATGTCGTATTGCGTGGCCAGGAGCCTGCATCCAGGCCGCGTGGATCGAAGGCCAGCGAGGACGTCTCCTGCTAGGATCGTCTTTGCCAGATCAGGCGGCCCATGTCGCTGTTCGTGACCAGGTACTGGTCCGAGAAGCTGTATGTGGCTGCCGGAGTGTAGTCGGGTAGCCCCATGCCGTGGACGAGCAGCGTGTTGTTGCTGGCGCGCCAGCTGCCCTCGAAGTCCAGCCTGCGTCCCGAGTTCGACGACCATTCGCCTCCTCCACCGACAGACTGCGTGAACTGGCGGATTGTTCCGTCGGCTCCCAGCTCCATCGTCATCACAGTTGAGAAGCTGGCGAAGCCGCCAGCGCCGCCGGGGCTGTTGATCTGATTCTCGTTGACCCACACGCCAACAAGACGCGGGTCCAGTTGCGAGGCGGGCTGAGTGGGGGCGGGGGTGTCCTGCATGCGGGCGTCCTGTGCTGGCGGGGCGGGCGTGGCGAGAGCTGGGGGGATCGTTGTGTCAGGAGCGATTTCCTCTGGCGCTGCGCCCTCAGGCTTCGGCGCAGCTTCACTGTTCGCGAGGCCAGGCGCTGGACCCGCCGGCGCGGCCGCAGGCGAACACGCCGCCACACTCAGTGACAGCAGCACAGCCACTATCATTGCCGATCCTGCCGCCTGTCTCATCATGCTCTCCAGACTTTCTGCTTCGCCCACGCGCCGGTATCCGACGCCGCCATGGTCGCCGGCCTGCCCAGTTGCGGGTAGCCGGCCGCTTCACCATCACGAATGATGATGTTGCGTCGTCTGCCTTCCCGCGTGGCAGGATTCGCGCACACCATCACCATCACCATCATGGTTTCAAGCCCTCGACAGCAACCGGCTCCTGGAGCCCCGTCTGGATCGCGCACAGCCCGCTGTCGAGCGTCAGAAGACGATCATGGCCGCGCGCTGCACCGCATGCTTGGGATACATTCCAGACCGCCGCCAGCTCGCGGATGCGCGCCTCGCTGAGCGTGGTCGACGGGCAGACCTTGTCCCCTGGCCCGAGCAGCAGCTCCACTTCCGCATTGGTCAGGCCTGCCTGTAAAAGGTCGGTCTGGCACTGATGCTTCGGCAGGATGGCGCAGCAGGGAGTATCCGGATCTTGTTCGCCGCTACAGGCTGCAAGCGCCAGGGTCAGAAAAGCAGATGTCATCGTGCGGAGTGTCATCCGGCTGCTACCTTCGGCAAACAACCGGTCCGGGGCTGACAACGAACGCAAGCACGCTGAGCCGCGCGCGACTTATGTCGCTGCGACACAGGTTAACCCGCCCTTTACCGAACCCGTCCTCTGGTTGCTGTGTCATCCTGTGGGAGCGTTGCTCATGTCGGTCTGCTACCGGCTCGTGCTGGATTCGGTTTGCCGCAGCAATCACCACCGGCTTGCCATCCTCGCACTTGATCAGATGCAATGTGCAGGAGCGGAAGACTGGCGCAAGTTATTCCTGAAGCATCGCGACGCCTATCTGGAAGGCGCGAAGGCGCCGGACGAAGTCTTCAAGGACTTCAAGAATCATGTGCTGCACGTTCGTGATGGCGACTGGGGCGGTGCGCCCCAGGCTGCACGCGAATGGTACAATCGCACGGTCCGCGCAATGCGGGCGAAGGACTGGAGCCACGCAGCTTACTGCGCCGGCGTGATGAGCCACTACGCTGTCGATCCGCTGCAGCCCTTCCACACGCACCAGACGGAGGAGGAGGGGACGATCCATCGCGCCGTCGAGTGGTCGCTGTCGAAGGCGTTTCCGGAACTGCTGCTGATCCTGACGCAGGATCTCGGCTTTCCTGACGTGGCCGTTCCTGCAAGCGACGACTGGGTCGAGCGCATGATCAAGGCCGGCGCGCAGATCTCGAACCGTCACTACGAGACACTGATCGACCACTACGATTTCAACGTTGGCCGCAAACGGCCGGTCGAAGGTCTCGATCAGGAGATGAAGGACGTAGTCGCAGCGCTGATGGGCTATGCGTCCGTCATGCTCGCCCGCATCCTTGATCGCGCGATTGCCGAGGCGAGGGCGGAGGCGCCGAAGGTCAGCCTGGTGCTGGACACGGTGGCCGTGGCTGCGGGCACGCCCGCCCGCATCGTGTCGAAGGCTGTCGACGATGTCGTCGAGCGGCGGCTGGTTGGTTCGCAATACGATGAGTACCGCCGCACCGGCAAAGTCCGTGAAACCATGGGTGACGATGACCGCGTCGTACGCAAGCTGTTCGCCGAGGAAGTGCTGAAGGTCTCTATGTCGAACCTCGATTGCCAGTGGCCGCGCGAGACCGGCACGGCCAACGGGAAGGGCGCCAAGCCGCGCGTCACGAAGCGTGCGAAGGCGGTGAAGGCTGTCGCTGCCGTGGAAGGCCCTCCAGTTGCGGCGGAGACGCCCGTAGCGCGCAAACCCGTCCCGCAGGCCAGCCCTGCCCCGAAGCCCGAGACAGCCGCCCGGCAGGAAGCCCGGGCCCGGCTCACACGGGAACAGCTGGTGGTGGATGCGCCTTCGATCGGGCCCAAGACGGCCAACAGGCTCAACGTGATCGGCGTGAAAACGGTGGGTGACCTGCTTGCCTTGACGCCTGAGGAGGCCGCCCAGCGGATCAAGGCCAGCCATATCAATGCTGGCGTCATCAAGGACTGGCAGGCGCAGGCGCTGCTGGCCTGCTCGTTGCCAGACATCAGCGGCGCCAATGCGCAGATCCTGGTCGGCGCCGGCGTCTACAGCGTCGAGGACCTCGCCAGCATCGATCTCGATACCCTGATGGATGCGATCGAACTGTTCGCGAGCTCCAACGAAGGGGAGCGGCTGCTGCGCGACGG